>JARFQM010000447.1 GCA_029287755.1 Desulfofustis sp.
CCCTGCCAGGCTTTGGCGTCGCCGATCAGCATCACCTTTCGGTTGCCCGAGTAGTAGATCATCTGGTCTGAGGTGCCCAGCCATTCGGCTGAGCTCAACTCGACGTTGCCGACGCACACCAGCTTCTCGATCTTCTGCTCGGTGTCTGCTTCCTGATCCTTGGTGGCCGCTTCATGGTAATAGACGGTCATTTCATCCGACAGTATCCTCAGGTCCCCCTGCTTGGCGTCAACGTTGCCGAGGAAAAGAACAGTGTTGCTTTCCTCGGTTGAGGACATCTGATCCGCTTCCACCACGATCGGCGGTTCCTTTTCTTTGGCCCCGGCCAGAGGCTGAAAAACGCAGCAGATGATGAACAGCAATGTGGCATAAATACTAAATATTTTAATTTTTCCCATGATGTTCTCCGGGTCTGAAGCAAAAAAGATATGCAATTTACGAGCCGGTTATAACGTACCATGCACCGAATGTAAAGCAAAGCGCTATTAACGCTTGGAAATGAGTCCTTTACTAAGATTGGACATGTCATTACTATTGATCCTGTTCAATAATCATAGAGGGAAACCCATGAAAGAAAATATGGAACGGGCCAAGGTCCTGATCGAGTCACTGCCCTATTTTCAGGAGTTCCGGCACAAAACGGTGGTGGTCAAATACGGCGGCCATGCGATGGTGGACGAGAACCTGAAGAAACAGTTTGCCCTCGATGTGATCCTGCTCAACCAGATAGGCGTCAACGTGGTGATCATCCATGGCGGCGGACCGCAGATCAACCAACTGCTCGACCGCCTGGAGATCAAGCCGAGCTATGTGCAGGGCATGCGGGTCACCGATGGTGAAACCATGAATGTGGTCGAGATGGTGCTGGTGGGCCGGGTGAACAAGGAGATCGTCAGCCTCATCAATCACAGCGGCGGCCGGGCGGTCGGCCTATCGGGCCGTGACGGCGATCTGGTCTGCGCCAGAAAGATGCAGGTCAATGTCGGCGGCGGTGATATGATCGAAAATGCCCCGCCGGAACTGATCGACCTGGGCCGGGTAGGAGAGGTAACCCGGGTCAACGCCGAAGTCCTGGAGGCCCTGAAGAAGGAAGACTTCATCCCGGTGATCGCCCCAGTTGGCGTAGGCGAGGACGGGCAGGCCCTCAACATCAATGCCGATCTGGTAGCAGGCGCCATTGCCGGTGCCCTGAAAGCCGAGAAACTTATCCTGCTCACCGATGTGGAGGGCGTCAAAACAAAAGATGGACATCTGCTGCGCTCGCTGAACAGGGACGAACTTGACGGATTGATCGAGGACGGCACCATCAGCGGCGGCATGATACCCAAGGTAAACTGCTGCCGAGAGGCCTTGCAGCATGGAGTCAACAAAACCTATATCGTCGACGGCAGGGTAGAGCACGCCATCCTCCTGGAGATGTTTACCCACGAAGGCGTGGGTACGGAAATAGTCAGATGGAAAACACGAACGAGTCAATAAAGAACAGAGCAGACAAAGTTTTTATCGGCAACTATCTGCGCTATCCCGCAGTGATTGTGTCCGGAGCGGGCTGTGAGCTCATCGATGCGGACGGCAATAGTTACCTCGATTTCCTCTCCGGCATCGCCGTCTGTGCCCTGGGCCATTGCCACCCGGCGGTCACCCGGGCGATTGCTGAGCAGGCCGCCAGATTGGTGCATGTCTCCAATCTCTACTACACGGAGCCGCAAACCGAACTGGCCGAATTGCTGGTGGACAATACCTTTGCCGACAAGGTCTTCATGGCCAACAGCGGCGCCGAAGCCAACGAGGCTGCGATCAAGCTGGCCCGCATCGCCTCGGGCCAAGGACGCTATGAGATCATCACCCTGGAAGGTTCTTTTCACGGCCGAACCCTGGCCACGCTGGCGGCCACCGCCCAGCCGAAATTTCATCAGGGATTCGAACCGCTGCCCGAAGGGTTTGCGTATACCGATTTCGGTGACCGGGAGGCGATCGAACAATGCATTACCCCGCAGACCTGCGCCATCATGTGCGAGCCGCTCCAGGGCGAAGGCGGAGTGAGGCCCTTGCCTGAAGATTACCTGCACTTTCTCAGACAGCTGTGCGACCGGCACGATCTGCTGCTGATTTTTGACGAGGTGCAGACCGGCATGGGCCGCACCGGCTCCCTGTTCGCCTATCAGCAACTCGGTGTGGTGCCCGATATCATGACGGTGGCCAAGGCGCTCGGCAACGGCATGCCCATCGGGGTGATGCTGACCAGCGAGAAGCTGGCTTCCGCCTTTGTCCCCGGCACCCACGCCTCCACCTTCGGCGGCAACCCGGTGGCCTGCGCGGCAGCGGTGGCGACCCTCAAGGTCATACTTGGTAACGGATTTCTGGACGAGGTCCAGGCCAAGGGCGAGTATTTCAGGGCCCGGTTGGCAGAGGTGCAGCAGAAGCATCCGCAGGTTGCCTCCCATGTCAGAGGGATGGGGCTGCTCAACGGCCTGGTGCTCACCGAGGCGGGCGCTGAACAGGGAACGGAAATCGTCAATGAACTCTACAATGAGAGATTCCTGATCAACTTTGCCGGCAACTGTGCGCTTCGCTTTGCCCCGCCTTTGATTGTCGACAGAACCGATATCGACCGGGTCATTGCGGCGCTCGACCGGGTGTTGGCATCACTGTCTCTCTGAAAGGTACCC
>JARFQM010000431.1 GCA_029287755.1 Desulfofustis sp.
ACAAAAAAAGGGGCTCATCGCTGAGCCCCTTGGATACTGCATATCAATAGACCGTATGTCGGCCGGATCGGCTTACATCATGCCGCCCATTCCTCCCATACCGCCCATGCCGCCTCCCGGAGGCATACCGCCCATACCGCCAGCATCCTTGTCCTCAGGCAGATCGGCGATCACGGCCTCGGTGGTGAGCAGCATTCCGGCAACCGACGCAGCATTCTGCAGCGCGGTGCGGGTGACTTTGGCAGGATCGATAACACCTGCCTCGATCAGGTCTCCGTACTCTTCGGTAGCCGCGTTCAGACCGTGTGCTCCCTTGAGCTTCTTGACATGCTCGACAACCACGGAGCCTTCCAGGCCGGCATTTTCGGCAATCTGGCGAATGGGCTCCTCGAGAGCGCGCAGCAGGATGTTCTTGCCAAGCGACTGCTCGGGATCCAACTCCAATTTGTTGAGAGCATCGAGACAGCGAATGTAAGCCACGCCGCCGCCGGGAACCACACCTTCCTCTACCGCGGCGCGGGTTGCGTTCAAGGCGTCCTCGACGCGGGCCTTTTTCTCTTTCATCTCAATCTCGGTGGCCGCCCCAACATTAATTACCGCCACACCGCCGATCAGCTTGGCCAGACGTTCCTGCAGTTTCTCACGATCGTAATCGGAGGTGGTGTCTTCGATCTGGGTACGGATCTGCTTGACCCGGCCGGCGATCTTTTCTTTCTCTCCGGCGCCGTCGATGATGGTGGTGTTGTCTTTATCAACCACGATACGCTTGGCGGTGCCAAGGTCGTTTACGGTGATGTTCTCAAGCTTGATGCCGAGATCCTCGGTAACGACCTGGCCGCCGGTGAGGATGGCGATATCTTCGAGCATTGCTTTGCGGCGATCACCAAAGCCCGGTGCTTTCACCGCGGCGACGTTCAGGGTGCCACGCAGTTTGTTGACTACCAGGGTGGCCAGCGCTTCACCGTCGACATCTTCGGCGATGATGAACAGCCCCTTGCCCATCTTGGCGACGGACTCGAGTACCGGCAGCAGGTCCTTCATGTTGGAAACTTTCTTCTCAACCAGCAGCAGGTAGGGGTCGTCCATGGCTACTTCCATGCGATCCGGATCGGTGACGAAATAGGGAGACAGGTACCCACGATCGAACTGCATACCCTCAACCACATCCAGGGTGGTTTCCATGGATTTTGCTTCTTCGACGGTGATAACGCCTTCTTTGCCAACCTTGTCCATCGCCTCGGCGATGATGTTGCCGATGGTCTCGTCGCTGTTGGCGGAAATGGTGCCGACCTGGGCAATTTCTTTCTGCTCTTTGGTCGGAGTCGAAATGCCCTTCAGGGCCTCGACCACGACGTCAACGGATTTGTCGATGCCGCGCTTGAGTTCCATCGGATTGTTGCCGGCAGCTACCAGTTTGACCCCTTCGGTGTAAATTGCCTGAGCCAGGACAGTTGCCGTGGTAGTACCGTCACCGGCGACATCCGAGGTCTTGGAAGCAACTTCCTTGACCATCTGGGCGCCCATGTTTTCGAACTTGTCCTGAAGCTCGATCTCTTTGGCCACGGTCACACCGTCCTTGGTGATGGTCGGGGCACCAAATGATTTCTCCATCAATACGTTGCGGCCCTTCGGCCCCAGGGTGACTTTTACCGCGTCTGCGAGGGTATTGACACCGGTGAGAATCTTCTCGCGACCCTTGACACCGAATTTAATATCTTTACCAGCCATTGGAATTTCTCCTTTTATCAGTTAATGCAAATTAGGGTTGAAACAAATCGGTTCAGATGCGGATTACTCGACAATGCCGAGAACGTCATCTTCACGCATGATCAGGTAGTCCTCTCCGTCAAGCTTCACATCGGTGCCGCCATATTTGGAGAAGAGGATTACGTCACCTTCTTTCACCTGCAGTTCAACGCGCTCGCCTGCATCGTTTGCTTTACCAGGACCAACTGCCACAACCTTTCCCTGAGCCGGCTTTTCCTTAGCGCTGTCGGGAATGATGATGCCACCGGCAGTTGTTTCTTCCTCCTCAAGCCTCTGAACAAGAAGACGATCATTTAACGGACGAATTTTCATTGTTTCCTCCTATACTACTTTGTTCGAAGTTGAATTATGTTTTGGCTGCACCTCCACGGGCAGCCCCTAATTAACTGACCGCAAAAACGGCCTAATTTTGAACACGGCAAAATATAGTCGTGCTCGTACAAAAATCAAGGGGCGGCCGCACTTTTTTTGCAGCCGCCCCGCAGGGCACCTTATATGGTTGTTTTAAGGCTTAAATTAGAACTTGAAGCCGATCAGGTGCGGGGTCTCAACCGACCTTGACCCGCCAGCCGAATGGATCCTTTTTCCGACCGTATTGAATGGCCTGTAATTCTTCATACAAGCGGACTGCGAGCGGTCCCGTTTGACCCTTGTTGATCTGATAGGAGACGTCCTGGTAGAGGAGCTCCCCGACGGGGGATATGACAGCCGCGGTGCCGGTGGCAAAACTCTCCTGGAGAGTGGCGCTTTGTGAGGCCTCCAGCACTTCATCAATGGCCACCGGCCGTTCCTCCACTTCGATACCCCAGCTCTGAGCCAGTTTGATTACCGAATCACGGGTGATGCCGCCCAGGATCGAGCCGGATAAAGGCGGGGTAATCAGTTTGTCGTTGATAAAGAAGAAGATATTGGAAGTACCCACTTCTTCTACATATCTGCGTTCGCAGGCATCAAGCCAGAGGACCTGGGTGCAGCCGCGTTCCACGGCCTGTTCAGAAGCAAGCATCGAGGCGGCGTAGTTGCCGGCCGTCTTGACATCCCCCACCCCGCCCCTGACCGCCCGCACGTAATCGGTGCAGACACAGATCCTGGTGGGGCTGAAGCCCTCCGCATAATACGCACCCACCGGGCTCATTATGATATAAAACAAATAGTTGTCGGCCGGCCTCAGGCCCAAAAAAGGGTCAACGCCGATCATCGTCGGGCGCAGATAGAGTGAGGCGCCTTGAGCCGACGGAACCCACCTGCGATCAAGATAGACCAGCCCCTTGAGAGCCTTGAGCATCTGGTCCACCGGAAAGCGGGGCATGCTCATCCGGACGGCCGCCTTGTTCATGCGCTTGAAATTGTCTTCCGGTCTGAACAGATAGATCTGATCGTCTTTGCCCCGATAGGCCTTGAGGCCCTCGAAAATCGCCTGGCCATAGTGGAGGACGGTGGACGCAGGGTCCATGGAGAACGAGGTGTACGGAGATATCTTGGCGTTGTTCCAGCCCCGATCACGGTTCCACTCCATGAGGAACATGTGGTCGGTGAAATATCTGCCAAAACCAAGGTTTTCCTCCGCGGGCATGTCCTTCATTGACACCGCTTTCTCAAGGGAAATATCCAAATCTTTCCACATGATACAATCTCCACACTCGACGTATTTTCCTTCCCAATATCACCAGTTCATTATATAGTTATGCAACGCTGGCAGTGCGCAAATCAGAAGGATACCACCATAACTCAGCACGGACGCTAAATGCAAACATAAATGCGCCGGCCAAGATTCCACTGCCTAATACAACAGTTCGTACTATGGATTCACTGCAGAAAAATACTCATGAATACCCACCTGGCGGACCAAGCCCGATGAGGGTTCGCTATTTCCTGGTTGTCTTTCTAATCTCGATTTTCTTTCTCGGTCGGGTTCTCTACCCGTTTGTATCGATCCTGGTGCTGTCGTTCATCCTCTCCACCCTGTTCCGGCCGGCCTATCTCTTTTTCAACAAAAAACTTCCAAGCACGCCGTCCTCACTGATTACCTGCCTGCTGATCACCGCCATCGTTTTCGTGCCCCTGGTATTTTTTATTACGGCGCTGTCAAACGAGGCGCTCACCGTCTATCAGTGGGGCCGGGACAGCAGGGTCTGGCTAAAAGTGCAGCTCTTCATCCAGGAAAGCCCCATCGTCGCCCAGGGTCTTGAGTATTTGAACGAGGTCGGCTTTGAAATCGACCCGACCCAAATTTCCGACTCTCTTTCCTACGTGGTCAAGGTGGGCGGCCTGATGCTTTATAACCAGGCCAGTGCCTGGGCCGCCAACATCGCCCAGTTTTTCTTTCTCTTTGCCATGCTGATTCTGGTGATCTTCTTTTTGCTGATCGATCTGCCCAAGCTGCTCACCTATCTGATTCACCTGTCGCCGCTGCCCGACGACGAGGACCGGCTGCTGATCGAAAAATTTCAGGAAATTGCCACTGCCGTCTTAAAAGGAAACGGCATCTGCGGGATTATCCAGGGCATACTCGGCGGCGCCGTTTTTCAGATCATGGGCCTCAATTCCCCTATTTTGTGGGGTTTTATCATGGCCATTCTCGCCTTTCTGCCAATCTTCGGTATCGGTCTGGTAATGATTCCGGCCGCCTTGATCTTGGCCTTCAGCGGCGAAATCGGCGGCGCAATTTTTCTGTTCTGTTTTTATATGGTCCTGTCGTTTTCGGTCGAGTACCTGCTCAAACCCAAACTTGTCGGCGACCAGGTGCAGATGCACACCCTCCTGGTATTCCTGTCAATAATCGGCGGTCTCAGCGTCTATGGCATCCTGGGGATCATTTACGGCCCGCTGATCGTCACCGCCTTTATCACCCTCTCCGAGATCTATCTCAAGAAGTACGATTATTACGTGCAGAACTTTTAAAAATTGTCTTTTCGCTCAAGCTCTTCGCTATGCCCGATCTGCGACCGCATCGAACCGTTTCAGGCGGGCACCTTTGAGAGTTGGCAGCAGGGCCTAATCAGCTTTCCAGGTACGCTCTGAACTTGGCCAGTCCCTCTTCGAT
>JARFQM010000135.1 GCA_029287755.1 Desulfofustis sp.
GGGGGATGCATTTAGGCGCCGGATGAGGATCGCCTCAGGGGCGAAGGGCACACAGCGCACTTCTGCCGCCTTTTCTTCTCGGCCTGTCAATAATTGCCAGGCCTGCGCGTTCTGCGCAACCGAGTGTCCGGGCAAATTCCTATTTGTTCACATGCAACCGGGGCTCGACCAGGAGAAAGGAGCCGGTCGGTTTGAGCAGAGTGCAGATCTGCTGAAACACACGGTCCTGGTCTGGGGTTTCATGCACCATGTAGTAGGCCAGCACGAAATCAGCTCTGATCGATTTGTCCAGGCCGATCTCATCGGCGCTGCATTGATGCAGCGTTATCGTGGCCAACGCAGAGGCGTCCTTCACCTTCTTCAGTTTGGCCTGCACTCTGTCGAGCATTTCCGGCTGGAGATCAACAGCAAAAACCGAACCTGATGATCCCACCAGCTCGGCCATCGCCAAGCAGAAAAATCCAGGACCACAGCCAAGATCTACCACCGTATCCCCTTTATTAAGATATGGTCCGAGGATCCTTTTCGGAGATTGGACCACTCTTCTGAAAAAATTGTCGAGCGCAAAAGAATGGTGATGGCTGCAGATACTATTCTTCGATCTAGTGGTAGCCATGGTGACCTCTTGATAGTGTCTAGCGCCTATACTCTCGGCTCACAGAGCCATGGATGGCTTTTCATATCACTCGGAGCGATCTCTTTGGATGAATAAATTGAATAGTGCAAGGGATGAGGTCCCGACGATCAGCAGAAAAGAGATGGCGTTGATTACCGGGGTAGACCCGTCTCGGACCTGCAGGTAGAGATTGATTGGCAGGGTTGCTTCGGAGCCGACCAGAAACAAGGTGGTATTGAAGTTTTCAAACGACATCAGGAAGGCCACTGCCATCGCTCCGAGCAGTGCTGGTTTGAGAAACCGAAGAGTAATATGGATGATCACCTCGAAGCGATTGGCCCCCAGATTCAGTGCCGCCTCTTCCAGGGTGTAATCGAACTTTTTCAACTGGGCCGAGACTATCAGTGTAACCAGGGTTGCGATGAATGAGAACTGCCCCAGTACAACCAGCCAGAATCCTGGTCGCAACAGACTGATATCAATTCCGAAGCGGCTTTCGAAAAAGAGCCCGAGCGTATTGCTGAAGAGCAGGATGGAAATGCCAAGGATGACGCCGGGGATAACCAGGGGAGCGAGCATCAGGAAATAGAGCAATTGTTTGAATCTAAAGGTTTCCTGTTCGAAGAGAAAGGCTCCGCAGGTGCCGACAAATGTTGACAGCAGAGCCACGAAAAATGCAGTTCTGAAGCTTACCCAGATGGAGGCGAGATTGATCTGGTCGTGAAAGATGCCGACTCGTTCGGGACCGTCTGAAAAAAACCAGTCCAGCGAAAAGCCCTTCCAGGGCAGAGCCGGGAATATCGAGTCGTTGAAAGCCAGCACGCAGGTAATCAGCAGAGGTGCAAAGAGAAAGACAAAGAATAAAATGATGTAGATCTTGAAGCCAATACTATAGCTCTTGCTCTGCGGTAAGGTGCGAATCATTGGATCACCCCGCTGAGTTTCTGTTTGGTCAATTTCAAACCGACGAAAATGATCAGGGATGAGATAATCAGAAGGAGAAAGCCGAAGGCGGAACCCTGGTTCCAATTAAAGCTGGCAATGAACTGATTGTAGATCTGCTCGGTGAACCAGAGTGAATTCTTGCCGCCCATGAGATTGGGGGTTAAATAGTTGCCCAGGCTCAGCATGAATACCACGATAGAGCCGGAGGCGATGCCGGGCATGGCGTGGGGAATAATGATCTTCCAGACTATGGTAAGCATAGAGGAGCCCAGATCGAAAGCCGCTTCAATAAGGCTGTCATCCAGACTGTCCAGTACGCTCAATAAGGGGACCACCATGAACAGCATGGAAGTGTAGACGAGCCCCATGGTCATGGCCACATCGTTGTAAAGCATCTCCACCGGTTGGTGCAGCACTCCCCACTTGAGAAGAAAGTGGTTGATCACTCCGCTTTCCCGCAACAGTATCATCCACCCGTAAATACGAACCAGCTCACTGACCCAAAAGGGCATAAGCAGCAGCAAGCTCAAAAATCCCTTGAATTTAGGAGGGGCGACTTTGGTGATGTAAAAAGCCACCGGCAGTGAGATGCACAGGGTAAGAAAGGTAACGATAATGGCATACAAGGCTGTGCGCGTAAAAGTCAGCCAGTAGATGGGCTCGCGAAAGAACTCGAGATAATTGTTCACCGACCAGACCATGTCGCCGTAGTCGTTTTCAATGCGAAACGACATCCGCAGCAGGTCGAGATGCGGCAGCACGATAAGCAGAATAAGCCAGAGCAGTATGGGGGTGAGAAAAATGAACAGGGGCAGCTTCGATTTTGCTTCGGCAAGCGTCTTCATGGTACCTTGAAACAATTCCCAGCCCTGAAATCCCAACCGATTTCGACCCGGTCTCCAGCACAAATGTGCTCGTACTGACGGTTCTGCGGCAGGCTTATCAGGAATTCCTCGGCCAGAGCCTGGCTCGATGCCAGCAGTTGAGAGTTGGCTCCGTCAAAGAGAATGGAGCTTACCATTACCTCAATTCTATTGAGTTCGGGCAGCTCTTCTCCCGGCTCGATAATGATCGATTCCGGTCGAATAAAGAGTTCTGCCTGGGTGCCGGGCGTTATCTGTCGGTCTGTTCCGGCGGCAATCGTTTCCCCGCTTGATAATTTTAACTCTGCAATGCCGTCGGTATACCCCACACAGGTGCCGGGCAGGCGGTTATTGTTGCCCACGAAGCGGGCGACAAAGGGAGATGCCGGTCTGGAATAGAGGTTCTGCGGCCTGTCAATCTGTTCAAATCTCCCCTCATTCATCACCGCCACGTGATCGGACATGACCAATGCCTCGGATTGATCATGGGTGATATAGACGAAGGTCGTGCCCACCTCTTCCTGCAATTTCTTGAGCTCAATCTTCATCTGTTCACGCAGTTTCAGATCGAGAGCTCCAAGCGGCTCATCCAGCAATAGGACCGTCGGGTCGAGCACCAGACTGCGGGCAATAGCCACCCGCTGTTTCTGTCCTCCTGACAATTGGTGAATTTTTTTGGAGCCGAAGCCTGGAAGGTTGACCCGTTCTAAAATATCAGCGACCTTTTTCTTGATCCCGGCTTTGGATTCATTCCGCCGAGCCAGCCCAAAACCTATGTTTTCAGCCACATTCATCATCGGAAACAGGGCCAGGTGCTGGAAAATAAGGTTTACCGGCCGTCTGTTCGGCGGGATATCGGCCATATTCTGAGCGCCGATAAAAATATTTCCCTCGCTGGGTTCTTCAAAACCGGCAATCATCCTCAATAATGTCGTCTTGCCGCAGCCCGAAGGGCCGAGAATGGAGAAAAATTTTCCTTTCTCCACCTCGAAACAGACGTCATCAACGGCAGTAAAGGATTCAAATCGCTTGCTGACGTTTTTTACGGACAGATCGATATGCATGACATTCCGGCGCAGCCTGCGGTGCACTGCCGCCTCTGTAAATAGCAGACGGCAGTGCAGGGGTTGGGGGGACGAAGCGGGCCGTAATCGTTATTGGGCCGCTTTTACCTTGTCGAGAATTTTCCCCTCGATGGCTTCCAGTTTGGCCGGCACCGGCGGGTACCACTTGATATTGTCAACGTCGGCCTGGCTGAAGCTTCTCTGGAAATTGGCTTTTACCGCCTCGTCGTAGAACTCGATGGCCCCGGCAGAAGCCGTTCCGTATTTTTCAGCGTTGGTAAATACGGCGGCATTTTCGGGCTGCATCATGAAATTAATCCACTTGTAGGCAGCATCAACATTTTTGGCCTTTGCCGGAATCGCGAACGTGTCTATCCAGCCCAGGGCGCCGCTTTTGGGGGCAACGAAATCAATATCGGGATTTTCGGCGTTCAGTTTCCAGCCGCCATTGTCCCAGGCCATGGCCACATTGACCTCGCCGGAACGCATGGACTGGAGCAGCGCATCACCATTGGTCCAATAAGTCTTGACCAGACCTTTGGCATCGATCAGCTTTTGACCGATGCTTTCCATCAGTGCTTTATAGGCTTCGGCATCGCTGTACAGGGCAAACGGGTCTTTTCCCTCAGCAAAGGCCATGGCGATAAGCGTTGGGCGCTTCAGACGATAGCTGACCCGCCCTTCGTATTTGGGATCGAGCAGCGCCGCGTAATCGGCAGCGTCCGGGGCGGCCTTTTTGTTGACGATCAGGCCTGAGGTGCCGTAGACGTGCGGGACGCCGTAGCTTTTCCCGTCAACCACGGTGTTCTTTTTAACCGCTTCCAGCATTGAAGGGACAATGAGCTTTGCATCGATTTTTGTATAATCGATCGGCTGATAAATGTTGAATTTTTCCTGAACCGAAGAAATACGGTCCTGGCTCGGCTGGGCCAGGTCGAATCCCGCACCGCGGGTGGCCCGCAGCTTGGCAATCATTTCCTCATTGTTGGAAAAGGTTGTTTTGACGGTTATACCCGTCTCCTCTTCGAATTTTTCAACCAGAGACTTGGGTGCGTACCCTTTCCAGGTTAACAACTCCAGTGTTTCTGCCTGGACGCCCGAACCGAGGCCGAGCATGAATACGCCCGCGACCATTAGGGAAAGCACTTTCTTCTTCATTTTTTCCTCCGTGGGGTTGAGTGAATGATGAGTTCTACCTGTCGGACAGATGGCGATGGTTCAACCTATCACCATCGGTGTTACAAGCGCATTTATTATAAATTAGGGATTACCAGGTGATCAATCCAGTTTCTCAACTCCTGTTCACGTATCTGGGGATCAGTAATATCGTCTTCGATCATGAGTTTTTTTCTCAGCTCAGGACTGTTTGGGTTGTCATGCAGCGCACTCATATCGTCGGCATAACGGTGTACCTCACGGGTTCGGGTGAAGAACCCCTCGGAGACCAGCGGGGCGGCTCTGGCGGTTATCAGCTTTGCCATTTCCAGGAGGTTGTATTCCGGATGATACTGGGTAGCCCAGAACGTCCCCTTCTGGTGATGCACTTCGAGGGCCTGGACTTTGCAATGCTCATTGTAAGCGAGAATAGTGCCACCCTCGGGAATCCTGGTGACTTCATCGAGATGCATCACAAAACCGTTGTAAACCTCCGGCTTGCCAGACAGGAAAAGGGATTGTTTCCCTTCCTCGGTCAAGCGTATATTCCGGCCGATCGACCACTCCCTGCCCCTTGGGTTCTTCTCTACCTCTCCGCCGGCGGCGACGGCGGCCATCTGAATACCCCAGCAGCTTCCATAGGAAGGAACACCATATTCATACACGGCTTTGGCAAAAGCGATCTGCTTGGCAACCCGCTCGTCATCGAGGTGAAAGATGGTCAGGTCTGAACCGGTCCAGATGATGCCATCAAAGTGCTCAAGTGAGCGCCCCTCCGGCAGGATGTCCCCGGAATCGGCGGCAAAGCAGAGTGTGACCTGGGCGGAAGGAACGTATCTATTTAGAAAATCAATAAAGAAATCGTGTGGGTGACCAACTCCGGAGAGGTCGAAGTTGTCCCTGGTTTCTTTTGGATAGCCATTTAGTATGCAGATAGAAATCTGCCGCGTGGTCGTGATCATGAATTGTGCCCCTGGGCTCTGCCAGATTATAGGGAACCCTAAAGATTTAAATCCTTTAAGATTTGTGGATAATCGGTAATCAGTTTGTCAGCGCCGGCCTTGCGGAAGCGTATCATCTCGTTGGGATCATTCACCGTAAAAAGGTTGACACGGCATCCTCGGGCCAGGGCCTCTTTAATCTGCTCTTCATCAGTATAGGCCGAATTGGCATTGTAGATGTCAAATTCAAAGCCGCCCCAGTCTTGTATGCCGGAGCCGGGAAAACCAATCAAGGCATTGACCTCTATGTCGGGTCTGGACCTTTGAATTTGGCGTAAATATTCAAAAACAAAAGAGGATATCGCCAGATTATCTGGTGGAAATCGCATCGTTCCAAGTAATTGAAGCACTTTTTCAACAACAGGAAAACCGGATTGAGGCGCAGGCAATTCCTTCAGTTCCAGGTTGATATACCAATTTTTGCTTTTTACATAGGCCAGGACATCTTCAAGAAGAGGGATCTGTATCCCCCGCATCGCCGATTGTTCGGAAGGCGATACGGTGCCCTCACCAATCTCTCCGAGCGGGTCGCTCTCTAAAAACCAGGAGCCGGCATCGAGACGCTGTAATTCTTTCCAGGTGAACGCGGTAACGGGTTGATCTGTTCTTTTCGGGAACCGTTGGTGTACATCGGTAGTGCGGGTGAGCAGGTCGTCGTGAAAAAGTATCAACTTACCATCGGCCGTAACTGAAACATCAACCTCAACACCGTGAGCACCGACTCGCCAGGCTTTTTCAATGGCTGCCATGGTGTTTTCGGGAGCCAGGCTGCGGGCGCCACGGTGGGCGATATTATACAATAAAGAGGGAGGGGCAGTGGAGGGAATCGTGGTCACGGTCATTACCATTCCGGAGGGGCCTGTGGTGGTTGGTTAAGTCATCTTTAATATTCTAAGATGACAACAAAAATAAGACTATGATACATTAGATGATGTGTCAATATTGAGGACCAAAGAATCTTGAAAATTATTCGCCGAGGAGAGGACATGAAACTGTCAGGAAAGGTTGCGCTGATCACCGGGGCGGCACGCGGCATCGGCAGGGAGACGGCCCTGCTTTTCGCCAGCGAGGGTGCCTCTGTAGTCGCCTGTGACATCGATGATAAGAATGGTGTCGACACGGTTCTTGAAATTGAGCAGGCAGGCGGGAGGGCGCTCTACGTTCACAGCGATGTCTCCAAGGCCGGGGATTGCCTGAACATGGTCGAACAGGCTGAGTCTGAATTCGGCGCACTGCATATACTTTTCAACAATGCCGGCATCATGGACAGCCGTGACGACAATGCCGAGGTGACCGATGAGGATGTCTGGGACCTGACCATGGCTATCAATCTCAAAGGGGTCTTTCTCGGCTGCAAATACGGCATACCTGCGCTCAAGCGGGCCGGTGGGGGATCCATAATTAACACCGCCTCCTTCGTTGCCTTGCTCGGCGCCGCGACACCTCAGATAGCTTATACGGCATCCAAGGGGGGAGTATTGTCCATGACCAGGGAATTGGCGGTGATCCATGCCCGGGAAAATATCAGGGTCAATGCCCTGTGCCCCGGACCGCTGAGAACAGAGCTTTTAATGAAGTTTCTCGATAGTGAGGAAAAACGCCAGCGCCGGCTGGTCCACATTCCTGCCGGTCGATTCGGGGAAGCAGCTGAGATGGCCAAGGCCGCCCTTTTTCTGGCCAGCGCTGATGCCTCCTACGTTACCGGTACGGAATTCGTTGTAGATGGAGGGATTACCGCTGCCTATGTGACCCCGGAATGAGAGAGCCGGTGGCAAGCCGCAGGAGTACCATGCCAGCTCGGTCTGCTGATTTGACCATGCAGGCGGCTTCAGGTTGTTGATATTTCTAGATGGCGAGTGCATAATGGAAAGAATTCTTATGCGGGGAAAGATAGGGTAGGGTTTTGATATGATTAAAATGCTTTTTGGAAGATTAATTCCCGAGAATCGTGTATCGGGAATGGGATAACTGAACAGCTCTCCTGCAGTACACCTGCTATGCCAAGCTCCATCGAGAGAAAACCTTTTGTTGCCGGCATCGGTGAAGTGCTCTGGGATGTGGTGGGCGAAAATGAGACGCTCGGGGGTGCTCCGATCAACTTTGCCTTCCATGCCGGCCAACTGGGGGCCGCCGCGCTGGCGATTTCCAGTATCGGCGACGATGTACGGGGTAAAAGGGCGAAAAGTACCCTCCAGGAATATGGGGTTGTCACCGACCATATCACCGTTGTCGATGGAGTCCCCACGGGTTACGTGCAAGCCAGGGTCGATCCCGATGGTGTTGCCGCATATGAGTTTCCCGCTGAGGTGGCCTGGGATCGGATTGCTATCGAATCAGCAACCTGGGCCATCGCCCCCAAGCTGAGGGCCATCTGTTTCGGCAGTCTGGCTCAGCGGGCTGAGCACTCCCGGGAGGCTATACACAGCTTTTTGGAAGCGTTGCCGTCAGGCGTACTGAAAATCTTCGATCTCAATATCCGTCAGGGTTATTATTCCACAGAGATAATCAGGGAATCGCTGATTCAGGCCGACATTTTGAAACTCAACGACGATGAGATCGCGCTGCTCACCAGGCAGGAAAGTCTCAAGGGATCGACTGAGCAGCGCCTAACCACGCTGGTGGAACGCTATCGACTCTCCCTGGCAGTGCTGACCAGGGGAGAGAGGGGCAGCCTGCTGGTATCTCCGACCGGTACCGCAGATCATTGCGGTTACCAGGCTGACGTGGTCGATACCATCGGGGCGGGTGACAGCTTTACCGCTGTCATTGCCATGGGGTTGCTGAACGGTTATACGCTGGACCAGATCAATGAGCATGCCAACCTGGTTGCCGCCCATGTCTGCGGCCGCAGAGGTGCCATGGTGGAGCTGCCGGAGAATCTTCGGAACTTTTAAACAGTTCTGGAAAGGGGTGCGTTTTTGATATATCTTTTTGGGACGGGTAAACGCAGTACAAGAGTCACTACAGAACGCAATTCCGCGCTACACTGGTGTACATCATGAGACACAGAAAAAAGAGAAGCCCACACCACGCTGGGAAAGGAAGGCTGAAAGTGCAGAGGACGCTGGTACTTGGGGCGCTCTGCCTCAGCTTGTTTCTTTTTGGCCCCCATTACCAAACCCTCAACAGGATCTCCATTACACCGGGACCGGTTCAGGCCCAAAATACCGATGCTCAGGGATCTTCCGCTTCCGATGGAGCTGCGGATGACACCCCCAGCGAACAGGACATTGCCGATTTTGCCTCCGAGTATGACAAAGACGGTGACGGGGAGGTGGACGAACCCGATGATGAGGAGGCGGACGAAGCCTCCGAACCGGACGAAGCGGATGAAGCTGACCAGGAAGACGATGGTGACGATGGTGATGATAGAGATGATGGTGATGATAGTGATGATAGAGATGACCTGGACCGCGAGAATGAAGACGATGAATACGATGACGGTGATGAGGAGGATGACAGTAGCGACGTGGCCCACTCCGGGAAGAACAGAGATGATATAGACGGCGAGGCCAGCCCCGAATTCAGGCTTTCAGGTTATGATCGTTACCACCGGGAAGGCACCCTTCGCCGCCTCGGCGCGCGAGAGGAACTGACGCCGCTCATCGCCCGGGAAGAAAAGTTGCTTCTCGAAAATTGAATGGCTTGCTGTTGATCAATGAGAGCCAACACGACCTCAGGTGAAATTATGACTCTTCCTGGCATATCCAGTTTTGCATTGCTTCAGATGAGAGTGGTTGCCGCCATCCTTGTTTTTCTGCTCAGTCTGGTGCTTTCAAGTTTTTCCCACGCTGCGGGGCAGGGTGATGTTCTGGGGCTCAAGACCGCGCCGCTGCCCAAATACCGGGCCGGCACCACCTATGTGTTTTCAGACGGGTCCTGGGAGACCGTAATCAAGGTGAGTCGAGAAGGGATCACCTGGAGAAATCACCGTGGTTCGATTTCCACCGGTACAACGGATTTCATTCACAAGCGCTTCAAGTGGCAGACCAAGACTCGATATGGCTACAGGGAATTCAAGCAGACCACCTTCCTGATGAGCCCGCCGACTGGCTCGATCTGGCCCCTCGAAGTGGGTAAAAAAACACGCTTTGATGAAAACGGTCGCTGGTTCGATGAGCTGGGCCTTGAACACCGCTATGACAGTTACTGGAGCTGTGAGGTAAAGGGAACTGAAGAAGTTACAGTCGGTGCCGGTGACTTCGCCACCTGGAAGATTACCTGTAAACGCTACCCCAATAAATTCAGGGCCACCAGCAAGACCCGGGAATATCGGACCTGGTATTACGCGCCGGCGGTCAACCACTGGGTCAAGGAAGAGCGTGATTACAACGGCTATCGGGAAAACCGGATGAAAGAGCTGGTAGCCGTGTTGCCCGATCTGCAGACCTTCACCACCGATGAGAACGATATCCTCGCCATCCAGAAACAGTTCCAGAACGCGCTCGAGCAAAACCAGGCGGGGGATACCAACGTCTGGGAGAACTTCGATCAGCAATTGGTTATCGGGGTGACGCCGGTAAAATCTTTCAAGCATCCCGGCGGCGGAATTTGCCGGCAGTACCTTCAGGTGCTGGCCAAGGAGGGACTTCCCTACGAATTTCCCGGTATCGCTTGCAGGAATGGACGAGGCCGTTGGTCGATACCGCGTAGATAGGCGCAGCCACCACTCCCACCATCTCTCAGGTTCGCCTTACTCTGGTCCCCGCACCAGACTACTGCTACATTGCAGTATATCTCTGGAATTGTGTGCTTTTCTCTATAACTGTCCGGTATCTGAAACGATTCTCCCGCGCCCCTCAGCCGGGCTGTGAACTTCTTCGCGAAGACAGTCTGATTTCATTTGACAACCCCCATATTTTGGGTATATGTGATTAATTTAAGACTTAAATAGTCACCGGAAGAGTCCTGAAAATCAATCCAAAAACCACCTGAAGACAGGAGAAAATGCGATGCAAGATGGCGAAAAGCTTGTCATTGTAGGATGCAGCGGTGCCGGCGGCCCTGCTGCACTGATGGCCAAAAAATTAATGCCGGGTGTTGATGTCACGGTGATCAGAAAAGAAGAATTTTTTATCGTCAGGTGAGCCCTGCCGCATGTGACGGCCGGTCTGGTCGCCGACAAGTCGATCGTAGTTCCCGATACAATGCTTGAATCGAATGGGATCAGGGTGATCCGTGACGAAGTGATCAAGGTGGACAGCGGGGTGAACAGGGTGTACAGCCGGGAGGGGCGGGAGTTCAGCTATGACAAGTTGTTCCTGGCCACCGGCTCGCGTGCGTTTGTGCCCCCCATAGAAGGCTGCGAGCTTGATGGTGTCATGACCCTGAGGGGATTGGCGGACGCGGCCGCGATCAAATCTTATCTGGCTAAAAAAAGTGCCAGAAAAATTGTCTTTATCGGAGCCGGTTTCATCAGCATGGAGATTGCCTCGCTGCTCGCTGAGGCTCGTTCCGATTACGACATAGCTGTGGTCGAGGTGATGGATCGGCCGCTGCCGTTGATGCTTGACAAGGATATGGCCGGCGTCGTGCGGGATTATCTCGAAGAGAAAGGATTGACCATACTGACCGGGAAAAAGGTCGAGAAAATCATCGGCCGGGAGGGAAGTGTTGCCTCTGTCTCTCTTGACAGCGGCGAACTAATCGAGGCGGATGGCGTGTTCATGAACGTTGGAGTGCGGCCCAATGTTGAGCTGGCCGAGCAGATAGGGCTGGAAATGGGTACCTTCGGTATCAAGGTGAACGAGTTTCAGGAGACCTCGAATCCAGATATTCTTGCTGGCGGTGATTGTGTGGAGAAATTCAGCTTCATCACCAAAAAGCCGACTCCAGGTCAGTTACGCGGCCCTGCAGTCGTGCAGGGACGTCTCGCAGCCAAGAGACTGGCAGGCTTCGATATTGAGTTTCCCGGCGTACTCGATGCGGGGGGCTGTAAAATGTTCGATCTGACTGTGACGGCCACCGGATTTACCGAGGAGAAGGCCGCCCAGGAGGGGTTTGAAACAATCAGCGCGGTGGTTGACTCCAGAAGCAGGCATAACATGATTCCCGGCGTCAAACCATGGAAGATGAAACTGGTCTTCGAGCGCACCAGTGGCAGGCTGATCGGCGGCCAGATTGTCAGCCACAGCGTCGCCCCGGCCCGTGAGATCGATGCAGTAAGCGCCTTTATTCTTGGGGGGAAAACGATTGGCGAGCTGACCACCTTTACTTCGGCCTGCAACCCCGACATCAGTTCGGAGCCCAGCGCCGAGCCGATCACCATCGCTGCTGAACAGGCGCTGCAGAAGCAGCGGGCGGTTCAGTCCGCTGGCTAATATCTTATCATCAGCCCGTTCAGGTAGAGATCCATCAAGACCCGGACGTCATCCTCGCTGCCATTCGGGTCTGCTGTTTCCAGGCGGCGGGCCATCAGGCTCAGGATGGCGTCTAAAAACATGGTTGCCACCCGGCGAGTCTCGACCGCTCTTATGGCACCGGTGTGCACCGCCTCTTCAAGGGTAGTGGTAAACAGGTCGACCACCCCCGAGTGCCAGCTATCCTCGCCTGCATGAAATCCAGAGCAGAACACTCCCTTGTCGAGGAGTTTTTGAAACGGCTCACTATGATTGATGAGATGTCTCATGGAAATAGTGGCATAGAGTCCTAATTTAGCTACCGGGGCCTGATCGGTTGCAGCGATCATCCGATATTCACTGTGCAACATGTCGAATCTACAGTCTTTCAAAAGACCCTCATCTGTCATACCGTTTCACCACCATAAAAAGCGTTCTCTGTCGTGATTATCTTATTGCGCCATTTGCAAAACGATCTTTTCGCCCACACTCTGCGTTATGCTCAAAATTTTATCCTCGGAATATCAATCATATGCCTGTGGTAAAATTTCTCGCATGGTTTGATTTTGAACGACAATCTCAGTTTTGCACAAGGCTCTTATTTTCTGGGAATCCTATTGCAGTTCAAT
>JARFQM010000309.1 GCA_029287755.1 Desulfofustis sp.
TTCGACGATTTAACCCGCTATACCGATCTCAGCTCGGTAGGAGAACTGGTAAGAGCCGGGCTGAAATCAACCATGGTCTTTCCGATGATCGTCAGGGATCAGCTCCTGGGGACCATTCACTTCAGTTTCCGCAACGCCCCCGACGGGGTTACCGAGCTGACGGAACTGCTTCAGGCCCTGTCCCTGCAGATTGCCATTGCCGTTGAAAACATGCTGGCCTATACCTCGCTGCAGAATTCCAACAAGCATCTTCAGGAGGAAAAACAATACCTGCTCACCCATGGCCGCGAGTATCAGACCACCGACTTCTTTTTTGCCTCCTCCCAGATGAACCGGATTATGGAAATCATCGATCAGGTGGCCGGAACCGACGAAACCATTCTGATCACCGGGGAAACAGGCACGGGAAAGGATTTTCTCAGCCGCTTGATTCACGACAGGAGCGGCCGGCGGGATAACCTGTTTGTGAAGACAAACTGCCCAGGGCTCACCACCTCGTTGTTTGAAAGCGAACTTTTCGGCCATGCAAAAGGGGCCTTCACCGGCGCTGATCGCCAGAGACTCGGCCGCTTCGAACTCGCCGACGGCGGCACTATTTTTCTGGATGAAGTGGGGGATCTGCCCATGGGGCTGCAGGCCAAGCTTCTGCAGGTGCTTCAGGACAAAAAAATCGAGCGGGTTGGTGAGTCAACCTCCACCGAGATCGACGCTCGAATCATCGCCGCGACCAATAAAAACCTGATTGAAAGCGTAAAAGCGGGACAGTTCAGACAGGATCTTTTCTACCGCTTGGAAACCGTGACCATCAATGTGCCGCCGCTGCGCGAGCGGCTCGATGATATTCCCCTGCTGATCAGCAGCATCAACGCCGCCGAGGCGGAGCGAATGAATCGCCCGGCCCCGGTGTATACCGATGACGCCATTGACTTTTTGCGGCACTATAACTGGCCGGGTAATGTCCGGGAACTGAAAAACATGGTCAAGCGCTTGATCATCCTCAACCCGGGAGCCCTGATCAATGAGTCTGAGATCAAACGAACCTTTCCGGTAACCATGGCCAGTGTCGCCCAGCTTAAGGATTTTGTCACCCGTGACCAGGCTGAGCGCGACCACATACTCCAGGCGCTGGCTGCCACGGGGGGAGTGGTTGGCGGCAAGGGCGGCGCTGCCAGACTTCTGGGGATTCCCCGTTCAACCCTGCAGTACAGGATGAAAAAGCTGCAGATCGACCCGCTTGAGACTGTCTCGGGCAGGCCTCAATGACCGGCCGAGTAAGGATGACGCTCAGCGTCTGCAGGTGCTGAGACGTTCTATCTCTGCACCAGGGCATTGATTTCTTCCATGAGCGGAACCGGTATGTTGAGGCCGTGGCGCAGGGCCTCGCGGCGCTTTTCCAAGCGTGTCAGACCAGGCAGCCTGGCTCCCTCAAGCCTGTCATAAAGAGCTGCCAGTTCTCTGATTCTGCCAGCGAAATGACCCGCCGACAGCGCCTTTGCGTCGACAGCGATAATCACCTGACCGAGGTTTGGGGGATCGCCTTCTTCCTCAAACAAAGAGGTCGCCTCGGTGCCAAGTGCCGCCCCTGCAAGGCAGGCAGACATGATTTCGATCATCAGTGCCAGCGCCGCCCCCTTGACTCCGCCAATGGGCACCATGGAGCCAGCCAGAGCGGTATCGGGATCGGTGGTTGGCTGTCCTTCGGGCGACAGGGCCCAGCCCTGAGGTATCTGCATGCCCGCTTGCTTGGCCGCCATGATTTTACCCCTGGCAGCCACCGACAGGGCAAAATCGATTACCAGCGGATCACCGTCTAAGGGGGCGGCGAACGCAACAGGGTTGGTGCCAAGTACCTTTTCGCGGGCTCCGAACGGGGCAATGGCTTTAGGGGTGTTCCCGTAGACAAAGGCGACAAACCCCTGCCTGGCTAGATCCTCACATGGGTGTCCGGCAACCCCGAAATGGTGCGAGTGATAGAGAGCGGCTGCGGCTATGCCGAGCTTGTTCGTCCTGGGCGCCAGCTCGGAGAGGGCAAGTTTGAGCGCCGGATACGCAAAGCCACAGCCGGCGTCAACGCGGAAAAGTCCCTCTTTCAGATGAACAATCCGCGGAGTGGCGTGGCCCTGTACTTTGCCGCTTCTGGCCTGGGCCGCATAAGAGGGTACGCGGGAGAGGCCGTGTCCTCTCTGACCGTCTGTTTCAGCCCGCACCAGGGCCTCGGCGGTAGTTCTGGCATTGCCCTCAGCGGTGCCGGAGTTCTTCAGGGCAGCATAACTGCGCTCGAACGCCTGTTCTATCGAAATGGTAATGGTACTCATTTTGGCTTACCTCGGGAGGAGATTTATGACGGTGATCCCATCGGAAATCTTCATACAAAGAAATGATCCTCTTGCCAATCTATCTTTGTTTTGTTAAAAAATTTACAAAATGAAACAATAAGTGATCAATTATCCACATTTGTTTCCCTGCAAGGGAAAGGGAGATCCCATGGCGAAAATCGTCTGTGTAGGCATGGCGTGTCTTGATTATCTGTTCAGAGTATCTACACTGCCGGGCGGCGGTGGTAAATTCTTTGCCGAAGACTACCGGGCCGCACCCGGCGGACCCGCCGCCGCGGCGGGCATTGCAGTTGCTGCGCTGGGACATGAGGCACGGTTCATCGGCCGCCTTGGCGACGATCAGGTTGGACGCGACCTGGTCGTCCATTTGCGCAAAAGAGGCGTCGATGTATCCGCCGTGCGCCTGATTGACGGACATACTTCCCAGGTCTCATCGGTGTTGATCGATCACACCGGCGAAAGGATGATCGTCAACTACTCCAGCAGCGCGCTGGATCCAGATCCGCACTGGATTGAAAAGGGCCATCTCGCCGACGCCGATTTTCTGCTGACGGATGTGCGCTGGCCCGAAGGGGCCGGGCGCGCCCTGAAACTGGCGCGGGAGCTTGGCATTCCCAGTCTCATTGACGCTGACATTGCTCCGGTTGACATCAGCGGCCTGATAGATTTGGCCACCTACGCCATTTTCAGCGAACGCGGTTTGGAGATGGTCAGTGGGCAAAAAGACCTGCATGCATCCCTGGCCCTGATCAGCTCATCGAGTCCCACCTGGCCGGCGGTAACTGCAGGGGAAAAGGGGAGCTATTGGCTGGAGCAGGGCGGCCTGCAGAGGTGCCCGGCAGAAATGGTCGAAGCGGTTGACACCTGCGGTGCCGGTGATGTCTTTCACGGCGGCTTCGCGGTGGCCAAGGCAGAGCATAAATCAGTCGCCGAGGCGATGCATTTTGCCGGGGTGGTCGCAGCCTTGAAATGCCAAACCTTCGGCGGCAGCCTGGGAGCGCCGGAGCGGTCTGCGGTGGACGGTTATACGTCAGGATAAGGTGGTTAGGAAGGCTGCTGTCCTGAAACCAGACTAGGCTCTGTTGCTCGAACCAAAGAGCCGCATCCGGGCAGCCACCGATTCGCTGACTGCATCCATACCTTGCCCAAGATCCTCCAGCAGATCGCTTTCCGGCTCCTCGCTCAAGCGGGTGGACAGGAAGGACTTGAGTACGACTTTGAGACCGGTATTGACATTGATCTTGCGAATACCGTTGTCGATCGCCATGATGATCTGCTCATCGATAACTCCGGACGCACCGTGCAGCACCAGAGGGACCGGAATCCGTTCGTGCAGCTGCCGGAGGAGACCCTGATCGAGTGAGGTGCCGGCACTCTTCATCCCGTGGACACTGCCTAAACTGACAGCCAGATAATCGACACCGGTGCGCTCGGCAAATTCGACTGCCAGGGCGGGGTCGGTCATCTGGGCCTGACTCACCGATTCGGCTCCATGGGGAACGATGCCGATCTCACCCTCGGCAGTGGCGCCGTGATCGTGGGCCATGTGTACTACTTTTGTCGTTTTTTCAACATTCTCTTCAAAGTTGAGCGACGAGCCGTCAAACATCACCGAGTTGATCCCCAGTTCAAGCGCCTTTCTGACTATGTCGAGATCCCTGGCATGGTCGAGATGGACGGCCACAGGCACTGATGTTTCCCGGCTGATTGACCGGCAAGCGGAGATCAGCGGTTCCAGCCCCATGTACTTGACCGACATCATGCCAACCGCCAGAATGGCAGGGGAGCGCTCACTTTCAGCGGCTCGGACCACGGCTCGGATGAACTCCTGATTGTGGATATTGAAATGACCGACGGCCCAGGGGGCGGCGCGGGTAATACCGAGTTGGTTCAGATTGCACGGGTTCATAAGGGCTCCTCCCTGGAATCTAATGATAAAGGGGTTGGCTATCTATCAAATAACCCCTTGAGTGAGCAAAACTGAGTATATTTGTTGATAAAATTTCATGTTGCGATAAAAATCAAGGAAAAAATGAATATTTATTGACACACATTTGTTTTTGTGTAAATTAATTTACATATTGTCGCGATCGGTTTTACCAACGCTTTGGTAGAGGAGCACTTCCCCCATGCAAGCTGTCATTCCCCGTATTGGCGTGCTGGCTGTCGGCCGTAATACCTTCGATGTTCCTTATGCCGAACAGGTACTGGCTTCAGCCTGGCAGACATTGCTCTCCGCCGATGCCCAGCTGTGTGGCGAGCAGACCATTCTTTTCGATGCCGACCAGGTTGTTTCTGCCCTTGCATCGCTGCGGCAGCAATCGGTTGATCTCATCATCCAACTCCAGGTCACCTTTACCGATGCGGCGATGACCATGGAAATCGTCAGGCAGACTGACGTCCCTCTTCTGCTCTGGTCGTTTCCGGAGGCCCGCAGCGGCGGCCGGCTGCGGCTCAATTCCTTCTGCGGCATAAATCTGGCCGCCCATGCCCTGTCAAGGGCAGGACTTGATTATGAATATGTGCACGGTGCTCCCGATGATCCTCTGGTAAGAGAGCAGATCAGCGTTCTCTCCAGGGCCGCCGC
Organism: Desulfofustis sp.; assembly: GCA_029287755.1. The sequence goes on from JARFQM010000309.1 coordinate 4,924, forward strand.
GGTGAAGCGCAGCCTCAGAACCACCAGGATCGGCGTTATCGGACGCCATCCCGAGGGCTTCGATGCCTGCATGTTCAGTCATGAAGAGTGTGCAGAGTTATTCGGTATCGAGGTTGAAGAACATGACCTGATACAATTTCTCGACGGTCTCAAAGCGCTTGGCGACGATGTCGCGCTGCCTCACTTTGAGGAGCGCAAAAAGGTTCTGGTCAATCTCGAGGAGATGGACTATCAGGCCACGATAAAGAGTTTGAAGGCCTATGAAGGCATGCGCCGGCTGGTCGTAGAACACCGCTACGCCGGGCTGGCTGTTCGCTGCTGGCCGGATTTCTTTACCCATTATGGCGGTGCCGCCTGCGGGGCCATTGCCATGCTCAACGAGCATTTCATCCCCGGCGGCTGCGAAGCCGACGTCCATGGCGTCATTACTGCGCTGATACTCCAGCGCGTGGCCGGGGAGCCCGCCTTCAACACCGACCTGGTTGACATGGATGTCCAATCCGATACCTGCGTATTCTGGCACTGCGGCCAGGCACCGGTGCAGATGGCCGACCCGGAGGTCGATGTCAGGGCAACCATCCATTCAAACCGCAAGCTGCCCCTGCTCAACGAGTTTCCGCTCAAACCGGGGCGCATTACCATGGCTCGTTTCTCCAAAGGCCATGACAGGGCCGCGATGGTCCTGGGCGGCGGTGAAATGGTGCGCGCGCCACTTGCTTTTTCGGGCACTTCCGGAGTTGCCAGGCTTGACAGCCCCATCGGCGAGGTGCTGGATAATCTGATGAAGGCTGGGCTCGAGCACCACACCGCCATTGTCTACGGAGAACATCGGCCGGCTCTAAGAAAGCTTGCCGACTTGTTGAATATAGAGATCATAGAATTGACCGGCTGATAGATTTGTCGACTGACTCGTTTGGGGAGGGAGTTTCATGGAAACATTAAGAAAGCTCGGTATTGTGCTGGACAGGATCAATGGGGTGGTTGAGAAGATTGCTGTCAACATGGCCTGGGTAATGCTCCTGGCCATCACCCTGCTCAATATTGTCCAGGTATTCTACCGCTATGTGCTCAACAACGCATTGTCCTGGTCCGAGGAAGCCTCCCTCTGGATGATGGTCTGGATCACCTTCGTTATCCTTCCCGTGGCCTATCACAAGGGGTTGAATATCTCGATGATGTTTTTCAGGGATATGCTCAAAAAAAGTCGATTTGAGTTCATCATCCGCTGTCTCTTTCACTGCATCGTCATCACCATTGCCGTGGTCTGTTTCTATCAGGCCTGGATAATGTACAAAGGCGGTTTCCGCATCGAGCTGCCGGCCCTTGAAGCTGTCTCTTA
>JARFQM010000332.1 GCA_029287755.1 Desulfofustis sp.
CTCTAGAGGAGATTTACGTCGGCGACACGTAACGAATCCCGGACTGGTGGTTTCCTTGCCCCATCGGGTACGGAGACGTCTTGTCAAAACGAAAGGGTGCGGGCAGGTCTGATATAAAGCTATGGACTCTTTTTTGTTCCAAATACTGATTGCACTTGCCGCGATTTTCATCGGTGCCCTGCTGGGTGGCAGGCTTGCTTCTCTCTGCCGTATCCCGCGAGTCACTGGCTACCTGGTCGTCGGCCTGCTGATAGGTCCGTCTCTTGCCGGCATGGTCAACCTGCCGACCTTCCTCCCCGTAGAGGTTCTTGGAGAGCTCCGTCTGGTCTCCGATCTGGCCCTGGCACTGATCCTGATGCATATAGGCGGATTGTTCGAAATCCGCCACCTTGACCGTTGGCGCCATCGGGTCCTGCTCTTTTCCGGCAGTGAGATGCTATTAACTTTTGCCTTGGTGGCAGCCTCTACGCTGGTGGTCAATCTGGCAGTGCTGCAGAAAGTGCTCCCGGGCCTGACCCTCTGGCAGACATCGCTGGCGTTCGCCATGTTTCTGGGAATCATTGCCGTGGCCACAGCCCCTGCGGCCACCCTGATGGTCATACGCGAGTATGAGGCGGAAGGGCCGGTGACCAGCCTTGTTCTGACCCTGGTCGGATTCAATAACCTGGTGTCGGTTCTCGGCTTCGCAGTCATCGCTCACATCTTCATCTTTCCCGACGAAGGGCTTGCGGTATTGATGATGCGCATGGGGGGGCCGGTTTTAGTCGGCGCCATCATCGGTTTTTTCATGTCGGTGTGGGCCCAGCGCCTCGAACTGCCGAGCGAGAACAAGATTCTCATGCTGGGAGGGATTGCCGTCAATGTGGCCATCTGCCGAGGGTTGGAGATTGACCCTCTGCTCGCCAGTCTGGTCCTCGGCATGGTCCTCGCCAACAGCTGCTCGCGCTGGAATCGCTTGCAACAGGACATCCGCCAGGTTGACTATCTCCTTTACGTTATCTTCTTCGTCCTTGCCGGCGCCAATCTACACATCGAATCCCTGGTGCATATTGGGCTGCTTGGCGTTGCCTATGTCTTCGCGCGCACCCTCGGCAAGTGGCTTGGGGCCGCCATCGGCGCTCGCCTCGGGGCCTTCGGCGACTCGGAGAAGGCCTACATTGGTCTAACCCTGATGGCTCAGGCTGGTGTCGCCATCGGCCTGGCCAGTCAACTGGCGCACCATTGGCCGGCAGGCGGTAAATTGCTGGAAACGATTGTACTCGGGGCGGTGGTTGTCTTTGAACTGGTTGGCCCGCTTGCCGTAAGACACGGACTGGTGCGTTCCGGTGAAGTGCCGATTCTTGCGTTGCTGCAGAAGAAAGCACCGGTGGGAGCCCTGGAGGGATTGCACAACGTGGTTCATCACTTCCGCAGCTCACTTGGTGTGCCGATCGGCCACGACCTTAAAGACCCGGGAGATATCCTGGTACGGCACATCATGCGCCAGAACGTGGATACCGTCTCGCACAGCACCCCCTACTATGCGCTGCTCAAATATATTGCCCACAGCCGCTACGACCGGTTCCTGGTGGTTGACGATAACAACCGGTTTATCGGGGTCATCGATTATACGGAAATCCGCAACCTGCTCTTCGAACCGGCACTGGTACCGCTGGTCGTCGCCGGCGACCTGACGACAACGGCATCCTACTGTCTGAAACCTGACCAGCCCTTGCGCGAGGCTCTGAAAATCCTGCAGTTGCATCGCAATGTCAGCTACTTTCCAGTTGTCGATTCGGATGATGAGCAAAAACTGGTCGGGATTCTCAACCAGAACGATGTGCTGGCGGCTTTCCGACGTCTCGGACAGGATGCGTAGTGCGGGATAATCCTTTTGCCTGCCGGGCTGTTTTTCAAAATGTCTAGACCTCCTGGCTGTTCCGTAGTAAAAAACGAGACAAATTTCAAATCTACCGGAGGATGTTTTGATACCGAAGCAATTACGTATTCACGCCGTTCTGATTGTTGCCGCGCTGTTGATGATTCTGATCCCGCTCTACAACCAGAGCCCGGACAGTGAGAAGGTTGAACAGGCCAAACCGGCTGCTGTTGAGTTCCTGGGATTAATCGATGGCGCGAAATATGCCGAGAGCTGGGAGTCCTCGGCGGGCCTGATGCGGGACAAAGTCACCAGAAATGAGTGGATAGACAAGCTGAACAAGGCACGTAATCTCTCCGGGGCTCTGGTCCAGCGGGTCCAGAAAAGTGCGAGTTATGCAACCGAGGCGAAAGACAGTCCTGAGGGTGAATACATCATGTTGATCTATGAGTCCGATTTTCAGCGGGCTGAAGATGTCTCGGAGTATGTCACGGTGATGCTCGAAGGTGATGAATGGAAGGTTGCGGGGTATTTTATGCAGCAGTAGGGGTTGGTTGAAATTTCACTTTAGGTGTTTAGAAGGGCAACAGAGGGTTAATCTGTTGCCCTTTTTTGTTGTGCTATGGATTTAAGATAAAATCAAAATCCGGGGGTTGCGCCCCCCGACTGCGCCTTACTCTTTTGCTGGCCCAAAAGAGTAAGCAGAAAAGGGCCTGCGCTGCGCTGGGCACTTCTTACACGTCAGGGCGGTAACTTCAATTCAGTGA
>JARFQM010000428.1 GCA_029287755.1 Desulfofustis sp.
GCGCCGATGTAGATGATATTTTTCATCAGCTGCCGCATGCGGTTGTCGCTGAACTCATCGTTGCAGAGCTGGGTCAGCGGGATATCGATGACGGTGATGTCCTCCCGGTCGAAACCGGCCGGCAGCTCCCTGGTGGAATCGTAGAGGAAATAACCGCCGGGCTGCACCATGTCGTAGTCATCGCGCAGAGTCTGGCCGTTTACCGCGATGATGAAGTCGGCCCCGCCCCGCCTGCCGAGATAGCCTCTGTCGTTGATCCTCACCTCGTACCAGGTGGGCAGTCCCTGGATATTTGAGGGGAAGACATTTTTGGGGCTCACCGGCACGCCGAGCCGGTACACTACTTTGGCAAAAAGATTGTTGGCGCTGGCGGAACCTGAGCCATTGACATTGGCAAAGCGGACAACAAAGTCGTTGGTTCGTTCGATACGTTTCATCGGTCACCGGCCTTTGCGGATTTATAAGTGTATTTAATCATCTCCCAGGCAGCGGTAGGGCACCTCTCGGCGCATATACCGCAATGCAGGCAGACATTTTCATCTTTGACCATGACCCGCCCGGTGGACAGGATATCGGAGACATACAGGGACTGTTCTTTGTTCCTGGCGGGAACCAGCAGCCGTTCCCGCAGTTCCTCCTCCTCTCCATTCTCGATGAAATTGATACAGGTGGTCGGACAGGCGTCGACACAGGCGTCGCACTCGATACACAGTCCTTCATCGAATACCGTCTGGACATCACAGTTCAGACATCTCTTGGCCTCGACCTTGCCGCCCTCCTGGCCATAGCCGAGTTCGACCTCGACCAGCCGGTCGCGGAGCGACTTGGCCTTGTCGACCATCGGTACGTGCTGGCGTTCATCCTCAGTTACATGGCTGTCGTAGAGCCAGTCATGGAAACCCAGCTTCTGTCCGGCCAGGGTAACCTCCGGCTCCGGCCGGTTGTGCAGATCCTCGCCGCGGCAGAGAAGATCGATGGAGATCGCGGCTTCGTGTCCATGGGCGACGGCGATAATTATGTTGCCGGGGCCAAAGGCCGAGTCACCGCCAAAAAAGACAGTGGGCACCGAAGACTGCAGGGTGACCGGGTCAAGCGTGGGGAGTCCGTAATCGTCGAAAGCGATGTTGCATTCCGGTTCGATAAACGGAAAGGCGTTCTGCTGACCGATCGCCAGAAGCACCTCGTCGCACTCAAGCACGACAGGTTCTTCTCCGGTGGGAACAAGTTTCCTTTTACCCTGCTCGTCATACTCCGGCATTACCTTCTCAAAACGCATGCCTCGCAGGCGGCCGTCCTCGACGATGAATTCCAGCGGGGTCAAATTTTCGAGAATGGGGATATCTTCGTGCAGGGCGTCTTCGATCTCCCATTCCGAAGCTTTCATTTCACTCCGGGGGCTGCGGACGATAACCTTGACGTCCTCGCCGCCCAGCCGTCGGGCGGTGCGGCAGCAATCCATGGCGGTATTGCCGCCGCCCAGTACCAGTACGCGTTTGCCAGTCTTTTCCACATGCTCGAACACCACGCCCGCCAGCCAGTCAATCCCGACATGGATGAATTTATCCCCCTCCTGACGACCCGGCAGGTTGGGCAGGTCTCGTCCGCGGGGAGCGCCGGAACCGATGAACACCGCATCGTAATCCTTGTCGAGGATCTCCTTGAGGCTCGACACATAGGTGTTGAGATAGGTGGTGATACCCCCCATCTCCAGAATGTAGTTTACTTCTTCGTTGAGTACCCTTTCCGGCAACCTGAAGGAGGGGACCTGGCTCCGCATGAAGCCTCCGGCCTTGGAGGCATCGTCATAGAGATCGAGTTCGTAGCCCAGGAGCGACAAGTCCCGGGCCACTGTAAGCGAGGCGGGGCCCCCGCCTATCAAGGCGATTTTTTTGCCGTTCTTTTTCTTAGGAGCCTTGGGGAGCCGGGCTGAAATATCGTCACGGTTGTCCGCCGCTACCCTCTTGAGGCGGCAGATGGCCACCGGCTCGTCCTCCACCCTGTCACGTCTGCAGGCAGGCTCGCAGGGGCGGTCGCAGACTCTACCCAAAATCCCCGGGAAGACATTGGAGACCCAGTTGATCATGTAGGCTTTGGTGAACCTCTCATGGAGGATCAGCCGGATGTATTCAGGCACCGGCGTGTGGGCCGGGCAGGCGTATTGACAGTCTACAACCCTATGGAAATATTCGGGATTTTTAATGTCGGTCGGCTTCACGAGTCGGCTCTCAGCAAGGGGTGGTGGAAAAGGGCAGCGGACGATTCCTTCTTACCAGTATGGGCGGACAATGCCAAGTTTATTGGTGGTATCAAGTGGTTAGATAGTAACAACAATAATCATTATCAACTTTATTAAAATAATGCCTGCGCCCTGAAAAGCAAGCCAAATTTACATTTATGTAAAAACGAATTTTATATTTATTTTATATAGTTAGGCAGGGCAGGGCGAGTGCTGCGGGAGATTTCTGCATCCCCCGCAGCAGGTTGGTGAAACTATTCGGGCACTACCCGCACCGCCCCGAGATCGGCGGACGAGGCCAGCAGTGCATAGGCTTTTAGGGCTGTGGAAATCTGGCGGGGCCGGGCCGGCGGCTTGAAAGCGCCGGAGCCGCGCTTTTCCTCCTCTGCTCGCCTCGCTTCCAGCTCGGTCACGCTGATTGCCACGTTGATGGTTCTCTTGGGGATATCTATTGCAATGGTATCGCCGTCTTTCACCAGGCCGATTGCGCCACCTGCTGCTGCTTCGGGGCTCACATGACCAATCGACAGGCCGGAGGTGCCCCCTGAGAACCTGCCGTCGGTGACCAGGGCACATTCCTTGCCCAGGTTTCTCGACTTGAGATAGGATGTGGGATAGAGCATTTCCTGCATGCCGGGGCCGCCACGCGGGCCCTCGAAGCGAATGACCACCACGTCGCCGGCGCTGATGGTGCCGTCTAAAATAGCCTCGCAGGCGTCTTCCTGGGAGTCGCAGACGCGGGCGGTTCCAGAAAAAACCAGGATGGACTCGTCGACCCCGGCCGTTTTCACGATGCAGCCGTTTTCGGCAATGTTGCCGAACAGTACAGCCAGGCCGCCGTCTTTGGAGAAGGCGTGTTCAGCCGAACGGATGCAGCCGTGCCGCCGATCGAGATCGGCTTCTTTGTAGCTGCTCTGCTGGGAGCCCATCACCAGGTTTCTGCCAATATTTCCCGGGGCGCTCAGATAGAGTTCTCTGGCCTCTTGGGTCGCTGATTCCAAAGTGATGTCGTGGCTTGCAAGCACCGCCTTTAGGGTGGGGCTGTCCACCCTGCTCACCGACGTGTCAATCAGCCCGGCCCGGTCCAGCTCAGCCATAATACCCAGGATGCCGCCGGCCCGATTCACATCTTCAACATGGTAGGACGAGGAAGGGGAAACCTTGCAGAGGTTGGGGATTTTTCTGGACAGCTCATCGATGTCCTTCATGGTGAAATCGACCTTAGCCTCGTGGGCTATGGCCAGCAGATGGAGCACCGTATTGGTCGAGCCGCCCATGGCGATGTCGAGCGACATGGCATTTCGGAACGCGGCTTTGGAGCCAATCGAGCGGGGCAGGACCGTGCCGTCTTCGCTGCCGTAGTAGGCGTCCGCCATTTCAACAATACGCTCCGCCGCCTTCTCGAAAAGAGAGATTCGCTGTGCATGGGTGGCCACCACCGTGCCGTTGCCCGGCAGGGCCAGACCCAGGGCCTCGTTGAGGCAGTTCATCGAATTGGCAGTGAACATGCCCGAGCAGGAGCCGCAGGTTGGGCAGGCGCAGCGTTCGATGCGCGCCATGTCGCTGTCGGAGACGGTTTGGTCGGCAGCCATGACCATGGCGTCAATCAGGTCGTACCTGTCGTCCCCGTCGACCCCGGCCTCCATGGGGCCGCCAGAGACAAATATGGTCGGGATGTTGAGCCGCATGGCAGCCATCAGCATGCCGGGGGTAATCTTGTCGCAATTGGATATGCAAATCATGGCGTCGACGGTGTGGGCGTTGCACATGTACTCAACGCTGTCGGCGATCAGATCCCGAGAAGGCAGCGAATAGAGCATGCCGTCATGACCCATGGCGATGCCGTCGTCAATGGCGATGGTGTTGAATTCGGCCGCAAAGCAGCCTTTCTTTTCGATTATCTTTTTTAAGTGCTGACCTATTTCATGCAGGTGCATGTGGCCCGGAACGAACTGAGTAAAGGAGTTGACGATGGCGATGACTGGCCTGCTCATGTGCTCCTCTCGCATTCCGTTTGCCCGCCAGAGACTGCGGGCTCCGGCCATTCTTCGACCCTGGGTTGTGGTAGCGCTGCGTAGGGGGATGGTCATGGGGTACCTCGCTCAAAGAAAATCCGCTCCCGACTTGGGCCGGAATGAGCGGAAAATGTTAGAAAAAACTGTACTTTTTCAAAAATCTATTACAGTATACAATGAAACAGAGGAGTATTGCACAATTTTTCAGGAGGTCGGTATGAAAAAGACGGAGATTGATTATTGGATCACCGCAATGCTGGAATCCCACCCCAATGTTTCCGATTTAAATATCACGGTTGGCAAGACTCTGCAGGTGGAATCGGCGGGTGTTCTGAAACCGGTCGAAGTTGAGCCTCCGATAAAGGAATTGACGCCGTTCCAGTCTGAAACTTTCGCCCTCAACCTGATCGGCAACAACAAGCGGCTGCTTAACGATCTGGTCGACAACGGCTCCTGCGACCTGTCGTACGCATTCAGTGAGGAGGCCCGTTTCAGGGTCAATATATTCACCACCAAAGGATACATCACCACGGTGATGCGTAAGCTGGAGACCAAGGTTCCCTCGATTGAGGACATGAACTTCCCCCATGCTTTTGAAAAAATGGCATCGGAACTCAACGGCATCGTTATTTTCACCGGTGCCACCGGCACTGGTAAAACAACCTCGCTGGCGGCCCTGCTGAACCGCATCAATCAGGAGCGGGCGGTGCATGTGGTCACGCTCGAAGATCCCATCGAGTATATGCACACCCATAACCAGGCGACCTTCAACCAGAGGGAATTGGGACATGATTTCTCGAGCTATGCGATGGGAATGAGGGCAGCCCTCAGGCAGGCACCCAAGGTTATTCTGGTGGGTGAGATGCGCGACAGGGAGACCATGGAGATCGGCTTGACCGCCGCCGAAACGGGTCATCTTGTATTATCCACCCTGCACACCATCGATGCCGGCCAGGCCATCAACCGCTGCCTGGGTATGTTCGAGCAGGAAGAGCAGCCCCAGATCCGGCACCGGCTGGCTGACACCATCCGCTGGGTTGTCAGCCAGCGGCTGCTGCCCAGAGTCGGGGGCGGCCGGATCGCCGCCATGGAGATCCTCTGCACCAGTCTCAGGGTGAAGGATCTGATTCTCAACGGCGAAACCGAAGACAAGACCTTTTACGAGGTCATAAAGGCGGGGTCTGCGCTGGAGATGAGAACCTTCGACCAGCATATACTCGAATTGTTCAGCCATGGCCTGATCACCGAGGAAACGGCGGTGAGGTATTGCTCCTACCGCAACGAGATCTTCCGCGGCATTGACCAAATCAAGGCGGCCCGGGGCGAAGCGACCTCGAGCCTCAAGGATCTGGCCATGGAAGAGGAGGAAGACCAGTCGTTTGGGTACTGAGCAGACACATCTCTTTCCCGGGCTAAGCTAATCAGCAACTGAACTCAGCAGATCAGCAGAAGAGAGACGGTTATGAAGATCACATGCAGCGCGTGCGGTAAATCCCATAAATCCAATGCCAAACTGGAAGCGAGCCTGGACAAACTTCTGCCCGGCCAGAGGATTCGCCTTAAATGCAGTCAATGCGGGGAGCCCATACCCCTGAGCAGAGAGGACCTCTATGGTGACAGGGCCAGCACGATCAGGCCGCCGGAACCGCCCGATATCAGTTGGCTCAAAGATGGAGTCTTCGACGATGAGGAAATCGTTGCCGACATTCCCCAGGCACTGATCGTCGCCAGGCCCGGGGATGCCAGGGAGAAAATGAGCAGTGCCCTGTCCGGTCTCGGGTATCGAACCGAAACCACTGAACAGACAGGGGACATGGTTACTCAGATGCAGTTCGTCAATTACACCTGTGTGGTGCTGAATACAGAGTGTGTTGAGGGGAATTTCGCAGACGATCCGCTGCATCGCTTCCTCTGTGCCATGGAAATGTCACGCCGGCGAAATATTCTCTATGTGCTCGTAGGACCGGAATTCAAAACCTTCTATAATCTACAGGCCCTAACAAATTCAGCTAACCTGGTGGTCAATTCCAGTGACATTCCCCATTTCGGAGTTATATTGAGAAAGGCCATTCCGGAATATGAACAGCTTTTTGGCCCCTATATGGATGAAATGAAAATTCAGGGGAAACAATAACTGCAATAAACCCATACCGGCAGTCCGCCTGAACCGGCGGCGGGCAGCCGGCAGTCAGTCTGCCTTCCTGCCAATTTACCACCTCTGCCCCATGAAGCGCTTCCTGCCTCTTACCCTCATCGCTCTCCTGCTCTTAACGAGCGGTGCCTGGCTGTTGTCAGGTCCATCGACCCCGATCACCCAAGCCGATGAACAGCAAGGTGCGTCTGTAGGGGATGGAAAGCAAGCAGTATCTGCGGTTGAGGTTCAGCCGCGTTTCCAAACGGTGTCCGCCGCTGAAGCCGCGGAGTTGATGAAAACAAGGGAAAACTTGCAGATTATAGATGTGAGAACTCCTCAGGAACGCAAACAATTCCGCATCGCCGACTCCAAGCTGGTGCCCGTGGGCGATGTGTTGCGGGGCGTCTTCGAGGCCGATCCAGAACAACCGCTGATGCTCATCTGCGCCGTCGGCGGCCGCAGCTATGTGGCTTCTAAAGTGATGTTTGCCCGCGGCTACCGGGAGATCTACAACCTGGACGGAGGGATCGAATCCTGGCGTCGGGCAGGCTTTCCCCTGGAGAGCGGCCCCGAAGATCCGGCTCGATAGTCCTATCTTCTCGTAATCAATTATAAAAAAACAGTTGTTGTGGAAGCGCTCCACGGGCCTTTCCGGCACTGACGAAGATCTAATAAAACCTTGTCTCTCCATCACTTTCATGGTATATAGCACAATTCCCCTGCTGGGGTTGCCCTCTGGAGTTTGGGGCGCAGTTCCACAGTTGTACAGGTGTCTGTTACAGAACAGGCTGAGATTAAAAACAAAAACCCTGCGGGATGTGCCCGCGCAACGAGCAAACCAATGAGCGAAGAAACCAACCAACCAAATCAAACAGAGAGTAATGAAGAGCTCAGCTTTGCCGAGCTTTTCGAGATGGAAGAAAACAACAAGGTCGTCGAAGTGGGCAATGTTGCCTTTGGCACCATAATTGGAGAAGACGACGATTGTTACCTTGTCGATGTCGGGGATAAGGCCGAGAGCTACATCCCCAAATCTGAGTTTCGTCTCGACGACGCTGAGGAGATCAAGGTGGGCGACACCATCGAGGTCTTCGTTGAGCGGCGTAAAGATGAAGGCGGTTTGCTTCTGTCTCGTGAAAAGGCCATCGCCATCAAGGTCTGGGAAGATATTGCCAGGATTCAGGAAGCTGACGGAACCATTCAGGGCTGTATCGAGAGCCGGGTCAAGGGCGGTATGTCGGTCGATATCGGCGTGCCTGCCTTCCTGCCGTATTCCCAGATTGATTTGCGGCCGGTCAAGGATCTGGACGGTCTGATTGGTCAATCATATGAATTCAAGATTCTCAAATTCAACCGCAAGCGCAACAACGTGGTTATCTCCCGCCGGGCAATTCTCGAGGAAGAACGCAATAAACTGCGTGAGGAGATGCGCTCCCGTCTGGAAGAAGGCCAGATTATCAGCGGCTCCATTACCAATATCACCGATTACGGCCTGTTCATCGATATGGGCGGCATGGACGGCCTCTGCCACATCACCGACCTGAGTTGGGGACGGGTTTCCCATCCGGCCAAGCTCTACAAGGTGGGGCAAGAAGTCGAGGTCAAGGTGCTCAAGTACGACCGTGACAACGATCGGGTCAGCCTGGGTATAAAGCAGTTGCGTGACGATCCCTGGGCCACCGTTACCGAGCGCTATCCGCTGGGCGAGAAGGCGGTGGGCAAAGTCGTCTCGATCACCGATTACGGTGTCTTCGTCGAACTCGAGGAAGGGGTCGAAGGACTTATCCATGTCTCCGAAATGACCTGGTCGAAAAAACCCCGGCATCCGTCCAAAATCGTCGCGGTTGGGGATAGCATCGAG
>JARFQM010000446.1 GCA_029287755.1 Desulfofustis sp.
CGACAAACAGTTCCTGCGCGACTACCTGTCATCGCTGGACTGGGACAAAACGCCTCCTCCGCCAAGTCTGCCCAGAGAAATCATCGAGAAAACCAAAGCACGATACGAGGAAGCGCTGCATAAAATTACCGGCTAGATTACCCCGGAAACGTCCGTTCCGCTCACTGTCACCCCGGTGCTCGATTTTGAAAAAAACGGTTCATGATGAACCCCGGGCAGAAGATATGAGAGCGGCTGCCGGCCTCAATCGAGGCTGGCCCTCAGCGCGGACTCGAGATTTGCATGGCGGTGTACGTAGCCGTTTCTCATGAGGACGCTGGGCAGTACCCGGGTACTGGAGAGAATCAGTTCATCCGCCATCTGACCAAAGACAGTCCTGGCTGCAAACGCAGGCATTTTCATCAGGGTGGGCCGCTTCAGCACTTTGCCCAGGGTTTTGGTGAATTCCCGGTTGGTGACCGCCGCCGGCGCCACCAGATTGACCGGACCTTCGATTGCATCGTGCTCGAGGACGAATTCGATCATGGCTATCAGGTCGTCGAGCTGCACCCAGCTAATGTACTGGGTGCCGCTGCCAACCACCCCGGCAATACCCAGCTTAAAGGATGGAAGCATGGTGGGCAAAGTCCCTCCCTTGCCGCTCAGCACCATACCGATCCTGCCGAAGGCCACCCGGATACCGGCCTCGACAGCGGGCTGGGCCGCCTGTTCCCAGGCCCGACACACTTCAGCGACAAAATTGTCTCCCGAGCCAGCGGTTTCATCGACCGTCTCGGAACCACGGTTGCCGTAGTAACCTATAGCCGAGGCAGAAAAAAAGACCCGGGGTTTCGTCGCCAGTCCGGCGCAAAACTCGGCGAGTTGCCTGGTTCCTTCAACCCGGCTTGTAAGGATCTTGTCTTTCTTATTCCGGGTCCAGCGACCGGTGGCAATATTTTCTCCAGCCAGATGGATTACCGCATCATATGCGGTGGTTGCCGGATCTGGCGGCAGCTGATCAAATTTCCAGAATGAAGCGGCTTGATCCTTGTTACGCTGAAGACTGAAAATATCGTGGCCATTGGAGACCAGGTGGTGAACAAGCCCGCTCCCTACCAGTCCCGAGGCGCCGGTGATCAAGATATTCATGGTCAGCTTCTCTTTTTATTTTTTGGTTGAAGTGGCAAGACTTCGTGATGAAATGTTTTTTTGTCGACCAAGTGGGCCAGGGCTAGAAACGGGTGGTGGAAGATCATTCTGGGCCCGCTGAATCTCATAACCTCGATAATTTGTTTTCGCATTGCTGGTTTGTAGCAGTGCACGGTGCATTTGCCGCAGGTCGTCTTCTCTTCCTGGAACGGGCAGGCGGCCAGGCGGTGTTCAGCGTATTCCGACAGCTGCGCACATTCATCACAGAGACCGGCAGCGTGGTGGTGGGCTCTGCAGTAGAGACGAATCATGGCAAGAACTGTTTTAAGCTCCCTGATAAGACGAGGGTGCAGGCTGCTTCCACCCGGTGTAACGGGATTAGGCCTTGACATTTTTCCGGGCCATGAAAAGCTCTAGTTTTGCATGGATGTCATCGCACACCTGCTCCTGAGATCGATGATTGCTGTCGATTATTATATCGGCATATCTCGTGTAGAGTTCTAGGCGCTCCTGGAAAAGATCGGCGAAACTTTGGTCGGCGCGTTTTGCCAGGCCCCTGGTTTCGTAGTTGTGAATTCTCGAATTCAGCGTTTCCAGACTGGCATCCAGGAAAATAACCACCCCGTTCTTCTTGAGGTGTTCCATTGCCTTGCCACTGTAGGCGGCGCTGCCCCCTGTGGCGATCACATGGTTCTCGCAGTTGATGCCGAGCAGCACCTGCTCTTCGATTTCCCGCAGAACCATATAGCCATCTGTATCAACAATGTCCTGAAGCGACCTGTTTTCCTTGAGCTGGATAAGGATGTCACTGTCGAGGTAAGGCCTGGTAAGGGCTTTGGCCAGAATGACCCCTACCGTGCTTTTGCCTGATCCCGGCATGCCGATCAGAATAAGATTTTTACGTTTTACCATAATGTCGTATCGCAGAGTTAGTGATTATCGGTGACAAAGACTGTAAGACATACGCGCCGAATTGCTAATTGGACATCGTTAAAACAATGGCTCTTTAAAGCAGCACAGCTCGTGTTTCAAAGCCCCGTGAGGCAGTGTTATTTTTCGGTGATCCTGAGTTGCGCAGGAATAATCCACACCAGAAGCAGCGACAGAAAACTCAACAACGCTCCGGTAAAGAACACAAAGCGATAGTCGATGAGCCACAGCACACCTCCAAGGGCCGGCAAAAAAACAGCTGCTATGTGGTTGATGGTAAACCCCACAGCCATACTCGGGGCTATATCCCCGGGGTCGGCAATTTTCTGAAAGAAGGTTCGGATGCCAATGGCGAAGTTGAAGAAGAGGTTGTCGGCGATATAGAGAAACAGAGCGATGTATCGTGATTCGACCATCCCGTAGCAGATGAAAATAACGATCAGTGAAAGATACTCGACTGTCAGAACGCGGCATTCGCCAAACCTCACTATCCATTTGCCGATGTAGGGGCTGACGATAAAATTGACGAGGTTGTTGAGGAGGAAAAGGACGGCGATCTCAGATATTGAGAAATTGAATTTTTTTACCAGCAGAAAAACGGCAAAGGCAACGAAGATCTGCCGCCTGGCGCCGGACATGAACGTCAGACTGTAAAACAGCCAATACCTTCTTCTGAAGACCATTTCCTTGCGTTGACGCGGCAGCTTGGGATCGGCGGGATTTCTGGTCAGGGCCCAGCTGGCGGCGGCAACAATGATAATACCGAAGAGCAGGTAGAAATGGCGGTACTCCAGATGGGGGGCCAGGACGATTATGACAAGTCCGCAGATTACATTGGTGGCAGCAGCGAAACTGCGCAGCTTGCCAAAGACCACGGGGGATGTCTGTTTGTCGAAGTATTGGAGGGTCAGCGACTGATTGGTGGTTTCAAAATAGTGGAAACCGAAACTCATGATCAGGGTAGTGAAGATGAGACCGTAAAAACTTGGCAGCAGTCCCGTCACTGTCACACCGATGCCGAGAATCAGCACCGACAGGGCTGACAGCTTATGCTCCTTGACGACAAGCAGGACATAGACGACGAGCAGCGACAAAAATCCAGGTAGTTCCCGCACCGACTGGATTATACCGATATGTGAACCGTCCAGGTTGACGACGTTGAAGGCAAAATTGTCAAACAGGGTGCGCCAGACATGGAGGCCGGCGGTGGAGCAGATGGTTAACAGCAGCAGGTAGCCGTACATCGGGTTTCTGCTAAACGGCGTTACAGCTCTGTTGGCTAATTGGCGCACCACTGGTAACAGCGCTTGTCGAATGGTGATAAGATTTTATTTTAACAAGTGATTCAACCGTAAAAAGAAACAGATAGTAGCCTATAATCCGGGCTAAATCTCTTATAATTTCCAGAAAATAGCATTATTTCATCGGGGCGCGGCCGGGCGCGAGTCTTTGCAGGTGTGTTGTCGGAGCTGCCAATCTTCAGATAGATAACTTGTAATTACAGTTTGTTATTTGTTTTGAAACAGGCTCTGCAGATGATATAATCCTGTGACTGTATGACAGATATCATCCTAAAAGATCCGGAGGGGTACGTCTCATGAGCGAATTTTTCGGAAAAATAATGTCCTTCGTCGAGTCGACCAAGCTGATCGATCAGATAGCCGAAGTTGACTATGTCGGATTATCCACCAATCCCTGGTTCCTTGTGCCCTTTATCGCGCTGGTCCTCTATCTGATCTGGAAGCAGCGCTGGCGTGACATGATCTTCATTGCCATCTTCATAGGGGTGTGGTGGGCATCCGGCACCGACTACATGCAGACCCTGGTGGTTGGCGAGGAACTTCAGGTGAACAAGGTGCTGCCGGTGTTGTTCGGCGGGGCTGCCATCCTGGGTATTGTCATCTATCTGCTCTTCGGCAGATCTGATTGACGCCCTTGCAAGACCATCTGGTTCAATCCGGTTTTTGGTCACCACTACCCGCCTATAAAATCATTTACCAGTATTTTGGAGATAATGATTTCTCACTTTAAAAACTCGATTTTCCTCATCACCGATGAACACAATTGCCCTTTCTATAATGCCAAGGAAGAGTTTGAGGTAAGTGAGAATGCCCTGAAAATTCCGACCGGTAAACCGGTTTGTCTCATCCTGGCCCAGGACGTCGTGGCACTGACTTCGGAGCAGGCAATTCTTGAGCGACAGGAAAAGGGTATAGGCGAACAAAACGAGTTCAAGTGTGGCGGCTGCGGCGGCATTATTAAATTTGAATACAAGAAGGCCAAAAACTTCTCGACCCTGCAGATGAAACTGCTGGTGGCCGCCGAACGCAAGGAAAAACTCAAGGAGGTCATCAGGTATGCGGATGATCTGCGGGAAATAGACCTGTTCAGTTCACTGGCAGACGATGATCTTCTCGACCTCGGAACTCTGCTTGAATTCGAGTATTATGACTGGGGCTACTTCGTGTCCCAGAAAGGGCAGGCGGGCAGCAAGCTCTACATCATCATCTCAGGCAAGGTTGAGGTGCTTGATGATGAAGGGGTGATTCTGGCCGAGATGGGGCCCGGAGAAGTTTTCGGCGAGCTGAGCATGATTTCTGGCGAAACCATGACCACCACCATTCAGGCCGCCGAACCCTGCGTCATCGCAACTCTGAATAAAAAGAATTTCAGACATGTTCTGGTACGCTTTCCAGCGCTGCAGATATTTCTATATAAATTGTTCGTGGAGCGCATCAACGCTCTGAACGCCAAGCGGGCCGAAGAACTCAGCACCGGCATGGTCGGTCAGCTTTCCGATATCTCCCCGGTTGAGATTTCGCAGATGATCAACAGCAACCAGAAGACCGGCTACCTGGAAATCGAATCGGAATTTCATAATGGTAAGATCCTCTTCAATGGGGGGGAGGTCGTCAAGGTGGATCTCGGTTTCAAGAAAGGGCTGAGCGGTTTTTACGAGTTCATTGCCTTGACCGAGGGACGCTTCAAGTTCATTCAGGGGTTGTCCGCATCGGAGCGGAAGCTGCGTCCGATCGGCGGTTTCATGGGCATGCTGATGGAGGGCATGAAACGTTTTGATGACCGAAGAAGTTAAGGTGCCGTACTTAGTTTTTTTCTTCTCCTGATTCTCTATATCGTTCGGGCCACCTGGGCTCGTCGTCGTGTCGGAAAAAGTGTGCTGATGAACCGTTTGCAGGCCAAGAACCATATCATCAGTCTGCTGCGCCTCGATGATCTCACCGCAATTCTCGGCGAACTCCCTTCTCTGCCGGAAAAACATCTGCTGGGCGGGCTCTTCTCCTGTCTCTGTCACCCGGAGGAATTGGTCCGTTGGCATGCGGTCAGCGGCTTTGGCCTGGTGGTGCCAGCCAGTGCCGCCTCCGATATGGAGGCGGCACGCATGGTCATGCGCCGTTTCCTGTGGATGCTCAACGACGAATCCGGGGGAATAGGATGGGGAATACCCGAGGCCATGGCCGAGGTAATGTTCCACAGCAGCCCGCTGGCCGCTGAATATTTGCACATGCTCGTCTCCTACACCATGGATGACGGGCCGGAGCTGTTTCAAAATGGCAACTTTCTCGAACAGGAACTGCTTCAGGCTGGGGTATTGTGGGGATTATGCCGGGTGGCTCAGGCCTATCGGGACGAACTCATCGGTCTGGGTCTGGATAGAAATATGGAGGTATACCTGAGTTCGCGCACTGGTGCGGTAAAAGGGTTGGCCTGCAGACTGATCGGCTTGTTGAGCCTGAGTGAGTATTCAACATTAATCACCGCGGCCTGCGATGACCCCAGGCCAGTTCGGATTTACCATGAAGGAGCGTTTCTAGATCAGACGGTTGCTGAACTGGCGGAATCGGCGCTGAGAAGCTTGTGACTATTATCACACCGCCTAATTACAGAATACCGTCGGGCATCTCGCCGACACTGCTTCCCCCCAGCAGGTACCCCCCGTCAAAAGGCACTACTGCGCCGGTGAGGTAGCGGGCCTTGACCGCCAGATAGCAGATGAACTCCGCCGCCTCTTCAGGGGAGCAGGTCCTGCCTGCCAGGGTATGATCCATAAGCGACTGCTGCTGGCTCTCATCCAGCAGCCCCCAGCCCCTGGTGGAGGGGCCGTGTCGGCCGTCGACCAGGCCGAGCATAACCTCGTTGACCCGAACAGAGGGAGCAAGTTCTCGCGCCCACTGCCTGGTGAATGCGGCGACACCTCGGTTGGCGGCGCTGTACCCATCGTTGAAAAGACCAGAAGCCGGGCCCGATCTGCCGACCATGGCTGCGATTGAGGAAATGTTGATTACCGCGCCGTCCTGACAGTTGCGCAGCAGTTCCAGACTGTGTTGGTAGAGATTCCATTTGGCCCTGAGAGTCGTATCAAACTCCACCTGCCATTGATCCTTGTTGACTACCAGCTCGTAGGATCCGTGGACCACCGGCATTCCGCCCCGTTCAATGTTGTTGATCAGATAGTCAAGCGCCCCGTAGCGGTTTTTGACTGCAGCGAGGAGCGCATGGGTCTGGGCGCTGCTGGTGAGATCGCAGGAGTGGCATAGATAGTCATAACCCGCCTGGCTGAATTCCTGCTCCATATCCTTGTTGGATTCAGGCCAGTCCGGGTAGACAGGCAGGATCAGCGTTGCCCCACGACTGGCAAAACTGTGGGCAACGGCCCGGCCGACTGGCCGGCAGCCCCCGGGAACAAG
>JARFQM010000041.1 GCA_029287755.1 Desulfofustis sp.
TAGTTGGTCAGGAGACCGTTGTCAACCTTTTTTCATGCTCTACATCCATAAAAATAATTCAATTTAAACGTTATTCAAATATACTGCCCCTAACCTCAACCACCCCCAAAAAGCCATGCCTAACACAAACTCCAGTTTCCAAGCCCTCATAGAGACAATACAGCAGTTGAGAAGCGACCGGGGATGCCCCTGGGACAGAAAACAGACAATCCAGTCTCTGAAGAAATATCTCGTTGAAGAGTTCGGTGAAATTATTGACGCGATAGATCACAACGATCCGGAAAACCTGTGCGAAGAATTGGGTGATTTTCTCTATCTTATCCTGATGATCGGTGAGATCAGCACAGATGAGGAATTATTTACCACTGAACAGATAATTCGTACCATCAACGACAAACTCGTACGCCGGCATCCCCATGTGTTTGCCACAAAAAAGGACTTGGATGACACAGAATTGCGTCGGCAATGGAAAGAAATCAAGAACGCTGAAAAGACGTGCAGGAATAATACTTGACCTGAGAAAGCCGATACATTAATAATATAGGGTTGCAACACCATTCATCATCGTGATGAATGGACCACATACCTCTTCGCTCTCCGCTTATGAATAGCGAGGGCCGAAACGCGGAATTACCCGCACCTGATAAGTCCGAGAGGAGGATCTTATGAGACGATACGAACAAGTATGCATTCTTCGCCCATCCCTGAGTGAAGAAGAAATCACCCGAATTATCGACAACACCACCCAGCTGATCCAGGAAGATGAAGGATCTGTCATTTTCCTGAACAAATGGGGGATGAGGAAGCTGGCTTACCCAATCAAAAAAGAAATTCAGGGATATTATATTCTCTGTGATTTTGCCTCCATCCCTTCTGTTGTGGCCGAGATCGAAAGAAAGTTCAGAATAGACGATGCAGTCCTCAAGTATCTTACGGTGAAAATCTCTGACGCCATAAGTGCCGAAGAAATTGAAATAGCCCGCAGTGAGGCCGAAGCCAGCGCCATCGTTCCTGAACCTGAAGAGGAAGCAACCGAGATCAAAGAAGAGAAACCTTCGGAACCGGTCAACAAATCAGAAGCTGCGCCTGAAGAGGAAGCCACTGAAGCTGACCTCGGGGAAGTAACCGTTGAAGCTTCTGAAGAATCGGGCAGCGACGAAAAAGAGGCCTAAGAACCCGTCATATAAGCAGTTCTCAATTCGGGTTTCACATACAATGACTACATTTGGAGTAAGATAATGGCTGTAAGACAACAAAAAAGACTTTTCTCAAGAAAAAAGGTATGCCGTTTTTGCGTGGATAAGGAGCTGGGTATTGACTACAAGGATCAGAAGACCCTGCGCAACTTTGTCACCGAGCGAGGCAAGATAATTCCGCGCCGTATATTGGGAACCTGTGCTACTCACCAGCGCCAATTGTGCTCAGCTATAAAAAAAGCACGGCAGATCGCGCTGCTTCCCTATTCCGGCAATACCCAAGGTTAAATGGACGCCGAGGCTAAGGGTATCGTGTCAACTGACAGCGAAGGAAAAGCAGCCGCGCCCACGAGCGTCATCTGCATCATTCTGTTCTCGCTTGCGTTGCTGCTGCCTGCCGTGCACATTGGGCTGTTCGGCTGGATTTATTTCATGATTCCGCTGCTGGTACTTTTTTACCTCTACCGCTGGCGTCATGGCCTTACATTCATTGGCGCAGGTCTCCTTCTTGCCTTGGTCGTTTCCATCTTTATTTCCTCATTCGAGATCGTCATTTTCAGTTCGGCGCTCATACCCGCCGGGTACAGTCTCGCCCAGTCGGGATTTCGAGGCGATTCTCCGTCGATGACCGGCTTTAAAGGACTCATCGTCCTGATCTCCTGCTGGCTGCTTCTGCTTATCATGCAGACAGTGCTCTCCGGGGTGAATCCAATAACCGGGTTTCTCGGGTCGCTCGACGCTAATATCGAGAGGACCCTGGAGTACTATAGGCAAAGCGACTCAGTTGCCCCTGAAACACTTTCAATCCTGGAAGAATCATTCTTGCAGATGAAAACGATATTGCCCACTATTCTGGCCTCTATCATGGCCAGCTTGGCACTGCTCATCATCTGGTCCACCATGCTGCTGGGCAACCGACTGGTCCTGAAATTCGCCGGCTATCGGCCATGGGCGGATCACCAGACCTGGCGGCTGCCGGACAAGCTCATCTGGCTGCTGATCGGAGGGGCTGTAATTACCCTGTTGCCGCTCACACCGCTGCGCATCGTCGGCAGCAACCTGCTGATCTGCATGGGGCTCGTCTACATTTTCCAGGGATTTGCCGTACTGAGTTTTTTTCTGCATAAATGGAATGTCCCGCAGGTGCTAAGATTTCTCCTGTATGCCATGATGCTTTTTCAATCTTTTGGCACGCTGCTGCTGCTCATCGTCGGTATCGGCGAAGTATGGTTCGATCTTAGACGCTTAAAAAAACCTAAAGATTCACACAATAAATCAGATCAATAAGGTCCCGGAAGGGCACAATTATACGAGGAGTCAATCATGGAACTCATTCTCAAGGAAACAATAGATTCTCTCGGAAGAGAAGGAGATGTGGTCAAGGTCAAGCCGGGGTATGCGAGGAATTACCTCCTTCCCCAGGGAAAAGCCGTGCAGGCGACCAAAGAAAACATGGCCGCTCTCGAACAAAACAAGGCCGAAATACAGGCCCGGCTCGACGAACAGCACAAAAAAGCTGAAGCGCTGTTTAAGAAGCTTTCCGGCATCACCCTCGAGTTCGAGGAACTGGCTGCCGATGACGATAAACTTTTTGGTTCGGTGACAGCCAACGATATATTCGACAGGCTTGCCGAGAAGAACGTCGCAGTGGAGAAAAAAAACATCTTTCTTCCCGAGCCGATCAAGGTGCTCGGCGAGAAAATGGTCACCATCAAAGTGGGATTCGACCTGGAGGCGGAAATCACCGTAAATATCGTGGCCCAGGCACCCGAGGCCTAAAAAATCATCTTGCCTGCAGGGTGGTGGTGTTTTCTGTTCTCATGGCCTGATGCCGGAGGGCAACGGTCGTTTTTTTGCACACCTGAAGCAACTTCTTCAGGTGTGTTTTTATTTTGACACATCAAGGCCATTATATTAGACATCTGGTGTATCCCTTTGACTAAATCCATATCCTCCAGATGAACGATTTCATTCAGCCGCCGGGACCTCCCGATCGCAGTTCAGGCACACGGGTTCCGCCCCACAATATCGAGGCGGAACAGTCCGTGCTCGGGGCTGTCCTGCTCAAAGACAAGGGTTTCCTTCAGGTCAACGAGCATATCGCCGCAGATGATTTTTACCGCGAGTCGCACAGAATAATTTTTTCTGCGATGGTGGAACTATTTGACCGCAGCGAGCCCCAGGACATGCTTACCCTGACCAGCTACCTCAACGATACCAATCAGCTTGAATCGGTAGGTGGGGCATCCTATCTCGCCAGCCTTACCCACGCGGTACCGGTCACCGCCAACATCGAATCCTATGCCCGCATTATTCGGCAGAAATCGGTGTTACGGAACCTGATCAACACTGCCAGCGATATTGCCCAGCGCTGCTTTGAAGAACAGGACGATATCGATCAGCTGGTTGATGAGGCGGAACAATCCATATTTGAAATAGCCGGCAACAAGAGCACCAATGAATTCACCCCGCTCAGGTCCATAATTCCCGAGAGTTTCAAAACCGTTGAAAAACTCTATGAGCGCAAGGAACTGATCACAGGGGTTCCCACCGGTTATGCGGAGCTCGACAAAATGACCGCCGGACTCCAGCCGTCTGATCTGATCATCTTGGCCGGCAGACCATCGATGGGCAAGACCGCCCTGGCCCTCAACATAGCCCAGCACGCCGCCCTGGTAGACAAGACCGGGGTAGCCATTTTCAGTCTTGAAATGTCCAAAGACCAGCTCGCCATGCGGCTGCTCAGTTCGGTCGGTCGCATCGACTCCCAGAAAATCAGGACCGGTCGGCTCCAGAACGAGGACTGGCCTCATCTGAGCAGAGCGGCCGGGATGCTTTCTGAAGCTCCCATTCACATCGATGATACTCCTGCACTTTCAATTCCCGAGATGCGCTCAAAAATGCGCAGGCTCGCCTCAAACAACGATATCGGTCTTATTCTCGTCGATTATCTCCAGCTCATGAGAGGCCGCAGCTCCTCCGAGAACAGAACCCAGGAGATAAGCGATATATCTCGCAGCCTTAAAGCAGTTGCGAAAGAGCATGATGTCCCGTTGCTGGCCCTCTCTCAGCTCAACCGAGGACTCGAGAGCCGCACCGACAAGCGGCCAATGATGGCCGATTTGAGGGAATCGGGAGCGATCGAGCAGGACGCAGACGTAATCTGCTTCATTTACCGGGACGAGGTTTACAATAAAAACGAGGACAATCCCGACAAGGGTATCGCCGAAATAATCATCGGTAAACAGCGTAACGGCCCCACCGGGGTAACCCGGCTGTTCTTCAAGAAAGAATACACCATGTTTGAAAATCTCAGCAATTACGACGAACCTCACCTTCACGGTTCATAAGCACCACTCTTTCTATTCCGAACTACTTCTCGAGGAAATCGATGAGCACGCACAATACGTACGCCTCGCACTATGACTTCAAGCAGGTTGAATCGAAGTGGCAGCAGCGGTGGGAACGCGACAATTCTTACCTGGCAAGCGAAGACGCCGATAAAGAAAAATATTACGTACTGGAAATGTTCCCCTATCCTTCCGGCCGGATCCACATGGGTCATGTCCGCAATTACTCAATTGGCGATGTGGTGGCGCGATACAAAAGGATGAGAGGCTTCAATGTCCTGCACCCGATGGGCTGGGACGCTTTCGGGCTGCCGGCCGAAAATGCCGCCCAGAAGCACAACACCCATCCGGCCAAATGGACTTACGAGAACATCGACTATATGCGTTCCCAGCTTAAACAGCTCGGTTTGTCCTATGACTGGCAAAGGGAATTCGCTACCTGCGATCCGGACTATTACCGCTGGGAACAGAAAATTTTCATCGAGATGTATGAACGCGGCCTCGTCTATCAGCGCGTCACCACGGTCAACTGGTGTGAGACCTGTCAAACGGTACTGGCCAACGAACAGGTCATCGACGGCGCCTGCTGGAGATGCGACGAACTGGTCGAGCCCCGCAATATGAATGGCTGGTTTTTCAAAATCACCCACTACACGGACGAGCTTCTTGACGACCTGCAGGCTCTGGGTGGCTGGCCTGAGAAGGTCGTGACCATGCAAAACAACTGGATTGGGCAATCGACCGGACTTACCTGTGATTTCAAGATAGAAGGCAGTGCTGAAGCAATACCCATATTTACCACCAGACCCGACACGATTTTCGGGGTCACCTTCATGTCGCTGGCTGCCGAGCACCCGCTGCTCGAAACGCTCACCAAAGGAACCGACCGAGAGGCTGTGGTCGCTGATTTCATAAACGAAATCATAAAGGAAAAACAGCGTCAGTCCATTCAGGAGGAGCCAGAAAAAAAAGGGATGTTTACCGGCCGCTATTGTGTAAATCCCTTTAACGGTGAACGGGTCCCGATCTATGTGGCCAATTTCGTCCTGATGGAATATGGCACCGGTGCAGTTATGGCGGTTCCTGCTCATGATCAGAGAGACTTTGAATTTGCCCGGACATATGATCTTCCTATAAAACCAGTAGTCATTCCCGAGGGAACAACACTTGATCCCGAGATGATGCAGGAGGCTTCGACCATTCCCGGAACGCTGGTCAACTCGGGGCAGTTTTCCGGCCTTGATTCCATCGACGCCCAGTCCAAGATAATCGACTTTGCCGGGAAGCAGGGATTTGGGGCCCCCCTCACTACCTACCGTCTGCGTGACTGGGGTATTTCCCGGCAGCGGTACTGGGGAGCACCCATACCGATGGTTCACTGTCAGGACTGTGGGGTGGTGCCCGTTCCCCTAGAACAGCTGCCGGTGCTGCTCCCCGAAGACCCAGACACCAGCAGTGATGAATGCCGGCCGTTGAGCCAGCGCCCAGATTTTGTCAGTACTGTCTGTCCAGCCTGCAGTAAAGACGCCCGCAGGGAAACCGATACCATGGATACCTTCGTCGAATCGTCCTGGTATTTCGCCAGGTTCGCTTGTCCCGACAGTGACGATGCGCCTCTTGATCGAGATAAATCTGCTTACTGGCTGCCGGTTGATCAATATATAGGGGGGGTTGAGCATGCCATCCTACACCTTCTCTATTCCCGATTTTTCACCAAGGTGCTCCGTGATCTTGGCTATCTCTCCATCGCTGAACCGTTCACCAATCTCCTGACCCAGGGGATGGTCATAAAAGATGGGGCAAAAATGTCCAAGTCGAAGGGAAATGTCGTCGATCCGGATCAATTGATCCGCCAATACGGGGCCGATACCGTGAGGCTTTTCAGTCTCTTTGCGGCTCCACCCGAACGAGATCTGGAATGGAATGCCCAGGGCGTTGAGGGGGCCAGCAGATTTCTGAATCGCGTGTATCGCCTGGTAAAAGAATTCAGCAATCCTGACGTTGTTGACCCTGAACCATCACCATCCCCCTCGGAGGATGCCGCCCTGCAGCGTAAGCTCCATCAGACGATAAAAAAGGTAACCTACGACATAGAGGACGATTTTCACTTCAATACGGCCATCAGTGCGGTCATGGAACTTTTCAACACGCTCAGTTCCAGTCTCGGATCAGCAACCAGGCCTGGCGCAGCAGCCGACACCGTCAGCGGGTCGATTCGTACTATGCTGCTGCTGCTTTATCCCATGGTTCCCCATTTCAGTTCAGAACTATGGCAGATGATGGGCTTTGCAGACACCCCCGAAGAGCAGGTCTGGCCGACCTATGACGATGAGAAGGCCAAAGAAGAACTGCTTACCATCGTTTTGCAGGTGAACGGCAAGGTACGCTCCAGAATTGAGGTCAACGCAGATGTGCAGGATCAGCACCTGCAGGAACTGGCTCTGTCCGACGAGAAGGTGCTTCGCTTTGTCGATGAGAAGAGGGTTAAAAAGGTTATTGTCGTTAAGAAGAAACTTGTTAATATTGTCGTTTGATACTAGGGTGCACTGGGAAAGGCAGATTGGTGGATAGTGTAAAATACAAATAAGGAGTTACGGTTTGAAACTTTTTATTCGCTGGAGTTTGCTCAGTATTGCTGTTGCTGTTTTTCTCTCTGGGTGCGGGTATCGTAATCCCTATGTGTATTCGGGCCCGGACAAATCCATTTACGTAACGACCTGGAAGAACAGAACCAGCGACCTGCAGCTTGATGCCAAGATCTACCAGGAACTGCTCAAATGGTTCCAGAAATCAAGGTCACTAAAGATCACCAAGAGCAAGGAGGGAGCCGATTTCATTCTGGCTGGTGAAATCATTTCGGTGGATATTCCCAGTCTCGCCTTTGATGGAACCAATACGGCTTCCGATGTAAGACTCACCCTCAAGGTGCGCTACATTTTCAAGGACCTTACCACTGAGAGCGTGCTAATCGAGATGCCGTCTCAGGACTGGCAGCAGAGTTACACGATCACGGCTGACGCTGCCGAAACTAGAGATAACGCCAACGAGGCCCAGGACAAAGTCATCGAAGATCTGGCCCAATCCATCTACCAGAGAACGCTACTGGCGATTTCCAGGCTCTAGCAAGAGTCCGTTCACCGCGGCCGGCTCTCACAAAGGGACCGGCCGCTTCTGTTCTCCAGCCATCACCCGCATGTTATGCTGTCCATCGGTTCCGTCACCTTGAGCAGTCCCCTGGTTCTTGCTCCCCTGGCCGGTTACGGTGATCTGCCGTTTCGCATCCTCTGCCGGCGGTTCGGGGCGGGCCTCTGCGTCTCCGAAATGATCAGTTCCCACGGCCTGGCCTACGGACAGCCCAAGACTGTGTCGATGCTGGTCAGTTGCAGCGCAGAACGACCGGTTTCATTCCAGCTCTTTGGCGCTGATCCCTCGATTATGGGCGAGGCAGCAGCCATCCTTGCTTCTCATGAGCCCGATCTGATCGACATCAACATGGGCTGCCCGGTCAAAAAAGTCACCAAAAGAGGCGCCGGTGCAGCGCTTATGACCGATATCGGCCTGGCTGAGAAAATTGTCAGGGCGGTGGTAGACAACAGCACCTGCCCGGTCACGGTAAAACTCCGCTCGGGACCGCACAACAACAATATCTGCGCGCCTGAGTTCTCCCGAATGGCTGAGGCTAACGGGGCGGCGGCGGTTGCCGTGCACGGCAGAACCTGGAAACAGGGGTTCTCAGGCGAAGCTGATTGGCAGATCATCGAAACGGTCCGCAAAGGCGTGACCATTCCGGTGCTCGGCAATGGGGATGTGCAGAATTACGCCGACGCCAGGTCACGGCTCCGGCAACATGGCTGTGACGGAATCCTGATTGGCAGAGCGGCAATAGGCAACCCCTGGATATTTTCAGAAGACGGCAGGCCCGGGAGTCTGAGCGCGGTCGCCGGGGTCGTACGCCAACATCTGGCGCTCATCGACAACCATTGTAATGAGCCCGACCGCTGTCTCGGCTCGATCAAGAATCACCTGGGAAAATATTTCAAAGGCTTTCCAGGCAGCTCCAAAGTACGAAAAGAAATCTATCAGCAGCCTGATTTCAATTCCCTGAAGTCCTGCCTGCATCTCATCAGCTGAAAATTGTCTTGCCGCACCCTTTAATTTTTCACCGATCTCGCTGCCTGCCAGTCGTCCACGCAGGGTGGAAATGAGTTCCTATTCTGTCTCAGAATCGTCAGGCTAGAGCATGTTTTCGGGGTCGATATCGACTGTCATCCTGGTCTTGGCTGGCGCTTGGAAGGTGGTGGAAATCCATTCCACCAGACCGTGGAGCGGCTGAAGCTTGGTCGCTTTCAGCATAATCTGCCAACGGTACCGGTCCCGAAGTCTTTCCAGCGGAGCCGGGGCTGGGCCGTGTATGGACAATGCCTGGCCGTGGTCATGGGCCTGGCACCAGTTTCTGGCCAGTTCAGCCAGGCGGCGAGATGCTGATCTGGCGACCGCTTCCTGCTGATCTTCCAGGATGATGAAAACCAGCCTGCAATAGGGGGGAAACCCTACCTCCTCTCTGATGCCCAGTTCCCGCTTCACCAAGCCCTCGTAGTCGTTGCCGGCCGCCAGCGAGACCGCGTAATGGTCGGGCTGGAGGGTCTGAATGATCACCTTCCCCTTGATTTCACCGCGCCCAGCCCGTCCCGTGACCTGGGTAATCAGTTGATACGTTTTCTCAGCCGCCCTGAAATCGGGAAAGCCCAGGCCGCTGTCTGCCAAGACAATACCGACCAGACTCACACCAGGAAAATGGAGCCCCTTGGCGATGATCTGGGTTCCCACCAGGATATCGATTTTCTTTTCCCGCATGGACTTGAGGATTTGCATTGACCTCCTGCGGTCAGCGGCAACGTCCGAATCGAGCCTGGCGATAACGGCTTCCGGAAGTAATTTCCTGGCCTCGTCCACCACTCTCTCGGTACCAAAGCCGATGGGATGCATAGCGCTCGACCCGCACCCCTGACAGACCACAGCACCGGCCAGGCTGAATCCGCAATAGTGGCAGAGCAGAAGGTTTTTCTGCTGGTGCCGATTGAGACTTACCTGGCAATGACTGCACTCCACCACTGAACCGCAGTCCCTGCAAATGACTGAAGTTGAGAAACCTCTGCGATTGAGCAAAAGAATAGCTTGGCTCGATTGCGCAAAAGTTTCCCGCAACCCCCGTTGCAGCTCAGGGTGAAACAATCCACCCCCCTTTTTGCCGGGAAGCGTTTTCAGATCGACCAGCTGAGACTCCGGAAGTTCTCTCTCGCCGATACGTTTCGTCATCTGCAGGAGCTTGTACTTCGAAGTGCGACTATGATAATGACTGACAATCGAAGGGGTAGCGGAACCGAGAATTATTGCGCAGCCTGACGCTTGGGCCCGGACCAGGGCAAGGTCCCTGCCGTTGTAGCGCAGACCATCCTCTTGTTTGAAGCTGGAGTCATGTTCTTCGTCGACAATGATCAGGCCGATTTTTTCTAATGGCGCGAATACCGCAGAGCGGGCACCAATAACTATGGTCGCCTCCTGGTTGAGGATACGACACCACTCATCGAATCGTTCCCCGGGACTGAGTCCTGAATGCAGCAGGGCCACACACCCCTTGAACCGGGAAATAAAATGAGCCTCAATCTGGGTAGCCAGGGCAATCTCAGGCACCAGCACGAGTACGCTTCTGCCTCTGGCCAGGGCCTCCTCGGCAGCCACCAGGTAGACCTCGGTTTTTCCGCTTCCGGTCACCCCATGGAGAAGAAAGGGCTCATACGTGTGCTGCTCTATTGACTTACGAACGGTGTCTATGACACCCTTTTGCTCGTCACTCAGTGTTTCCGGTCTGGGATAGTGGGGCAGAAGGTCACCTAACGGACTCCTGTATACTCGCCTGTGTACTTTTATTACCAGGCCTTCATCCGCCAGTTTGTTAAGCACCTTTGTCCCGTAGGGATAGCTCGCCCCCAATTCTCTGCGCGGCACCATTTCCCCCGAGCGGTCCCCCTGCATCCGGCCAAGCAGTTGTACTGTCTTGATTTCTGCCCCGGTGAAACTTCTCCCTGCGGCAGCTCTGCACAACTTCGCTAACTGTTCAGAATCTTCACATTCTTCGACGCAGCGTGTTAATTCTTCCTGCAGGGCGAAGCAGATTTCCTTCTTGGCCTGCACCCGGTCCCTCTCGACAGTGTTGTGCAGGGCAGCTATTCCCATGCTGACAAGCCTCTCAAGACCTGCTCGTTGCTGCTTGTCTGACAATACGTTCCTGCTTGCAGCGCTGCTCAGAACACCAGACTCAGACAATCTGACAACCCACGACGTGTCACCCTCTCCATCTAAAAGACCGGCCGGGTCACTGTCGCGCCCTTTTTCTGTCAGGCTGATTGTTTTTTGAGGTGCTGCAGTCAACCCTCCCGGCAAGGCGGTCTTTATCACCAGGCCAAGGGGATAATGGTAATAATCGGCGACCCATTTGAAAAATGTTACCTGTTCCGCCAGGAAATAGGGCGCTTCACCAATGATCTCCACAATTGGCTTGATCTTGAAATCTCCCCCTGCAGCCTCGCTTCTGCCCAGAACATAACCGGTCAAAGAACGGCGGCCGAATGGAACAAGAACCCTTCTTCCTATGAAGTCGGCCTCGTTGTGGAGAAGATTCTGCCCGTCCGCCGAATAGGTATAGGTTTGCCTCACCGGTGCGGTTACGGCAACCTCAAGCAGCATCATAGTGCAGCGGCAACGTCCTTGAGATGAGCCTTGAAAGGCTCTCCGAGTTCATCATGACGAAGTGCATAGGCGATAATTGCCTGGAGATAGCCAAACTTGTCACCGGCATCGAACCTGGTTCCTTCGAATTCATAGGCATACATCTTTCTTTTCTTGGACAGGGCCAGCAGGGCATCGGTGAGTTGGATCTCGCCACCGTGACCGGGGGTGGTGCTGCTGAGCATGTCGAAAATTTCGGGCATGAGGATGTAGCGGCCAATGATGGCCAGATCGCTGTCGGTGGTGCCGGGTGCAGGTTTCTCCACCATCCTCTTCACCTGGTGGGTCCGCTCTCTGTCGTTGTCAAGGCCTTCAACGATTCCGTATTGATACGTCTGCTCTGGTGGAACACGTTGCACCGCGACAATCGACTCACCCACCTCGCGATAGAGTTCGAGCATTTGCCAGGCGCAGGGAACATCGCTGTAGACCAGGTCATCACCAAGGCAGACCATGAAAGGTTCCTGGCCGACAATGTGCCGTGCGGTCCAGATAGCATGACCGAGTCCGAGCGGTTTTTTCTGACGCACCGAAACAATATCGATGAGATTTGAAATCATGTCCAGTTCCTTGCCGAGCAAGATCTTGTTCTTTTCCTTGAGGACATGATCCAGTTCGTAGTTGTAGTCGAAATGGTTCTCGATCGCCGATTTGCCCTCACTGGTGACGAAAATGATCTGTTCGATTCCAGAGGCGACAACCTCCTCGACGATATACTGAATTGTCGGTCGGTCGACAATGGTGAGCATCTCTTTGGGTATGGCCTTGGTAGCCGGTAAAAATCGGGTGCCGAGACCGGCAACTGGAATGACCGCCTTGCGAACGTCCATGATAAACCCCTTTACTTGCAATATCAGAAATGTAATTTCTATGGTATAAACGATTTCTCATCTGTCTGAGAGTTACCACAAAACATTGTAGTCAGACAACTTTTTCATGCACTTTTTTTACCCTCCGTCGCTGCCGATCACCGACTGTCTCGAGCAACTGAGAGAATTGATTTCTGCCCATCAGATCGTCATCGTAGCCGGTGAAACCGGATCCGGTAAGACCACCCAATTGCCTAAATTGTGCCTTGAACTGTTCCATGAGTCGAAGGGCTGGATAGGCTGTACCCAGCCCCGCAGGATTGCGGCCACCAGTGTTTCCGAGTGGGTGGCGGAAGAGCTTGGGGAATATCGGAAACTGGTGGGCAGCAAGATCAGGTTTCGGGACAAAACCACAACTGCCACCAGAATCAAGTTCATGACCGACGGGGTGCTCCTGGCAGAGCTCAAAAACGATCCGTTGCTCAGAAAATATCGGGTTGTGATTGTCGACGAGGCCCACGAGCGAAATCTCAATATTGATTTTCTGCTGGGGTACCTCCATACGCTTGTCGCCAAAAGAAAAGATCTCAAACTCATTATAACTTCGGCGACCATTGACACCGAGGCCTTTTCCAGTCACTTTCACCGGGCACCCGTGGTTACCATCGAGGGTCGGACATACCCGGTCGAGATCACCTATTCTCCCCCGCCGGGCGACGAAAATGAAATCACCTACCTGGAGCACTGTATCGATGTTACCGCGGAAATCTGCGCCACCAGACCCCCTGGCGATATCCTGCTGTTTCTGCCCACCGAAAAAGATATCAGGTCCTGCACCGAGATTCTCAAAGGCAGGGTTAAGACCCATTCGATACTGCCGCTCTTCGGCAGGCTGCAGGCCAAGGATCAAAGGTTGATCTTCAAGCCCCACAAGAAGCCCAAGATAGTGGTCGCCACCAATGTCGCCGAAACCTCTGTAACCGTTCCGGGTATACGCTATGTAGTCGATACGGGGCTGGCCAGGATAGGCACCTACCACGCCCGCTCGAGGACCATGAGGCTGCCCATCGCCAAAATATCGCAGGCCAGCTGCAATCAGCGCTCCGGCAGAAGCGGCAGAATCGGGCCGGGTACTTGTGTGAGGCTTTTCAGCGAGGATGATTTTGACGGCAGAGAACCGTTTACCACCCCCGAGATTCAACGCTCCAACCTCGCCGAAGTAATTCTCCAGATGGTGACCCTGAATCTTGGCGACCCGCGCCTCTTTCCCTTTCTCGACCCACCCCGTCGGGGGGCAATTTCCGAAGGGTTTCGAACGCTCAAAGAACTCGGGGCTCTGGACTCGGAACACCGGCTCACTTCCTACGGCAGAATCATGTCTTCGATGCCCATCGACCCGGTTATCTCACGCATTATCATAGAAGCAAACAAGTTTGACTGCCTGGCCGAAATTGTCGTCATTGCGGCGGCCCTGGCCATCCAGGATCCGCGGATGCGCCCGGCGGAGAGTGAGCACCAGGCCGACGAAGCCCACCGCCGGTTTGCCGACCCAAATTCTGATTTCATGGCACTTCTCAACATCTGGAACGGCTATCATAAGGATAATCGTGGATTTTCCTGGTCGGCTCTGAAAAAATTCTGCCTGCACAACTATCTCTCATTCCAGCGCATGAGAGAATGGCTCGACTTGCACGAGCAACTCCACAGGATTGTCAGCAGACGCAGAAAGTTCCGCTTCAACAGGGAACCAGGCTCCTATGAAAATATCCACCGTTCCTTATTGGCCGGTTTATTCAGGCAGAGTGGAAGAAAAAAGAAAGGAAGCCTCTATCAGGGTCTCTCCAATCGTGAATTCTATATTTTTCCGGGCAGTTATCTCCATGCCAAAAGCGGCGAGTGGATCATCGGCGGCTCCTTCATAGAGACCTCCCGGCTATTTGCCCTGTCGGCCGCCAACATAGAGGTTGACTGGCTTGAAAAAAGCTGTACGAAACTGTGCAGTTACTCATGGTCCAATGTTCGTTACCATAAAAAATCTGGACGGGTGATGGCCGATGAAACCGTGGCCCTGCGCGGTCTGATTCTGGCCGCCTCCCGGATAGTCAATTACCCGAAACGCAACGAAAAAAATATTCCCTCCGCACGCCAGGTTTTCATAAGGGAGGCGCTGGTTGACCACCAGTTATCGGGCCGTTTCGGCTTTTTTTCGAAGAATTTGGCAACAATCAAAAAATGGCAGGAAAGCGAACATAAACTGCGCAGAAAAGACATTGTTATCGATGACGAGGCGATATTTGACTTTTATGCCAGGCGGCTGCCTGAGAATGTCTTCGACCGCTCTACCCTGAAGAGCCATGTCAAGCGCCACGGCGACAGCCATTTATGCATGACCGAAAAAGATATTCTGCTGCGTCTGCCGGAAGATAAGGATCTGCTTGACTTTCCACCGCATTTGCCCGCCCCGCATGAGCAGATCGCCCTGCGCTATCGTTTCGAACCCGGCACCCCTGATGACGGGGTTACGGCCTTGGTGCCCGAGCATCTCGTCGACCGCACCCCACCGGAACTGTTCGACTGGCTGGTACCTGGGCTGATCGTGGAAAAAACCACCTACCTGATAAAAGGGCTGCCGAAACGTCTCAGGAAGCGGCTCATTCCAGTCAACGATACTGTCGCCCTGCTGCTTGACTCCCTTGACATGTATCAAGGCAATTACCTGCAGAAGCTGTCGACGGCGATTCTCAGCCGTTACAAAATCAATATTCACCGAGCGGACTGGCCCCGGACTCTGCCCCCCCATTTGACCATGCACTTCCAGATCGTTGATCAATCTGGCACAGCGGTAATGCAGGGAAATGATTTTGCCACCCTGCTCAACCAGCTCCGATCCTCCCCCGCAGATGGACCGCTGGTGCTCAGTCCTCAGGATCACGCATTGCTCGAAACTCTCAGTGAAAAAATTTTCAACCACTGGGATTTTGCCCCATATCCGGAACGCATACCCATATTTGGTCCTGGGAAAATGGTGAGCGGCTACCTGTTTTGCGGGCTCAAACCAGTACCTGAAAAACGGGGCGTCCAACTCCGCTATTTTACGAGCAGAGCAGAGGCTGAGAAACAGAGCCGCGCGGGCCTGGGTGTTCTGATTCGCCTGCATTTCAAAACAAAATTTACCGCTCTGGCACAACACTGCCGGGTTTGTTTCTCGGGACCGTCCGCGCTTTGGCTCACCATGTTTACAGGTGGCTCAGCCCATACCTGTTGTGAAGCCATTCTCAACTTCATCGTCAACTCCTTTCTCACCGATACACCCATATCAGTGCTCAGCAAAAAGGCCTATGAATCACAGATCGAGCAGGTGGCCCGGATCGATATCCACTCGGCAGGCAGAGAGATCATAGACAAAATACTCTTCATCTTGCGACAGCGGAAAACGACTGGTGAGGTTATTGCCAAGTATGAGGCGCTGGCCAAAAAGAGCGGCGCCTTTGAGGCCAGCCTTTATGGCGATCTGCACAGTCAGCTCGAGGCAATTATCCCCCCTGATTTTCTCGACTACTTTACTCTTGCAGATCTTGATAACTGCGGCCGCTACCTGAAGAGTCTGGCGGTGCGCTGCGAAAGAGCCTACAACAATCCGCTTAAAGACCGTGAAAAACGAAAAAAACTGATCACTCACCAGGAAAATATTGAGCGTGTAGAAAAGAGAATGGGGGAACTCGGCCCCGACTGCCAGGCGAAACTGGAAAACTACAGGACAATGCTTGCTGAATTGCGTATCTCGCTTTTCTCGCCGGAGATAAAAACCGCCCTATCAGTCTCGGAGAAAAAGCTGGCTCAGGCCTGGAAAGAGCTCTCCTCGAGTTGCTGAGTATGCGGCCTCACACGATACGAACAGGCGCTGGAATCACGCTTTGTATCATCGGTATATTGCTGATCGACAAGAACCGCTGGCTTTTGGGTCTGGCCTGCTTCATCGGCGGATTCCTGCTGATGATGATACCACGATCCCGGCGTTAACCATCTATTGCCACTGCTTCTTTACCAAATACGGTTTCCCTGAAGAAGTCGATGAGCCGCTGCCGTCTGGTGCGCATTTTTTTCTGCTCAGGAATGAGATGAGTTGGTCCTACCCGCAGGATTGACATCTTATATTCGATGTGACTGGCAAAACGGTTGTCGAGATACCAGGCATACATCAGGCCCAGCAGCAACCCCGGCGGAGTGAAACCTTCTTGGCCGTTGACGGTTCTGGTGAAATGGGTACTGGTCTGCTCAACCATCCTGGAGAGCTGCAGAAAATAGCGCAGTTCAGCATCATCGAAGTAGCAGAAACGCTCCTCTTCACTTCTCAGTGACAGGTGATACACGGCTCCAATTTCTTTTCCTTCATAGAGCAGCGGAGTAATCAGTTTGCCGGCGGCATAATCTCCCAGCAGTGCCTGCCCGAGAGCGATTAAAAATGATACCTCGAGGCTGCTCCTGGTCCGGAGGCGGTCTTCTCTTATCTTAACCAGCCTGTCTTCGGGATCGTAAAAAGAAAAGACATTATCCCAGCGTTGATCCCTTCGCCATCTGTCCTCGCTTACACAGGTAATGCCCTCGATGAAATCAAGATGGGAGACTGGTATGTCCTGATGAGACCAGATGATGTCGGCCAGGATCGCAACGATCTCAGCACTGCTCATCATGGTGGAGCCGCACTGTTCGAGATCGATGGAGAGTTCTGCCAAACGCTCAGCAACATTGGCAAATTTAACCGAGGGAATCGATATCAGCCTCGATCTGCCAGGCAGGCCAGCCGATGGCACCGTCGCGGCAGGTTTCCGCTGCACCTCCTCAGCGCCTGCCATTAGTTCCTTGGCCAGAAACAGTGTTTTCACGGTCTGTGCCACGACCTCGGGATCATGCTGAATAACTCCTCTCTCAAGCATTGCCGAGCGGGAAAAAAAACCGCATTCAATAGGGGTGAAGCCCCTGCGTTTGATCAGTTCTCTATCAAGGTATATGGGATTTTTGCCCTCCACCGCATAATTCTGAATCACCGATGCCGGAACATCCTGCATCGACAGGCAGAGGATCTGGTCGAAGAGCCCCTCGACACCTCCCGGCAGATTGTGTTCATAGGCACGGATCATGTCCGACACATGGAATTTACGATCGGGGTTGGCGATAGCCTTGTCCGTCTCGCCTTCCTGAACCCAGAGGTTGGCGATCAGCAACTTCAAGGCGCTCTTATTCTCCCGCACGGCATTGGCAATGCCCGGTACCTGCATGACCGGGATGATTGAACTGTAGAGACTGCCTGGGGCCATAATCAGCACGTCTGCGTCCCGGATGTGAGCAAGAACTTTTTTGGACACCAACGGCCGACCACAAAAGTCGACAGTCACCCGGGCCACGGCCGATCCCCTCACGGCAATGCTTGATTTATATTCACCGGTAACCTCAACGCCGTCGCTGTAGAGGAAGCGAAGCTGGGCGGGAACCGGGGTGCATGGCAGGACGGCTTCGGGTCCGGCCCCAATCAGTTCGCCGATAGCGGAAATGGCGCCGTTAATGGCCTCACCGACCGCGGCCTCCAGGTCAATTCTGTCTCCGACCAGGTTCTCGTTGCCGGCCACCATCCGGATGCCGGCAAGTATCAGCAGATTGCCAAGACAATGCGGACGTCCGAGGGTAGCCTGGCAGAGCTCATCGTTGAGGCAAAAATCCAAATAATTTTCCAGTGTACTGGCCATCTTTTCGGGCAGCCTGTCCAACTCGTCAAGACACTCCCTGAGCAGCGCCTTGGCGGACTCAGGCCTGGCAGTGAAGCGATAATTGAAGATGGTGGAAATGTCGTTTACCAGGGCCGCAGCCTGCCCGGCAGTTAATTGGTAGCGGCTCTCCAGCAGTCGGCGCTGGATGGATGAAATCAGCACGTGCCTGATGTCTCCAAGACCGAAAATCGGCAGATCCTTCAGCAACTCGCCGGTGGAGCCGCCGTCATCGGTCACGCAGACGATAGCCCTGCACTGAGGGAATATTTGTTTCAATCCCTCAAACGGTCTGTCCGGCCAGTTCTGCTGACGGCTGTCCCCGCCAATAATATTGGACAGCCCGGTGCCGCCGCCGAACACCACCACCCTGGCATCATCTACCTCCGTGGAAATAAGCCTTTCCCTCAGTTCGCCGAACAGAGACGCAGATTCCTTGGTAATTCCTGCAGGGGTGCCGTGCAGTACCAGATCCACCAGCTTTTCCCGCATATCGTAATGAGGAAGCAGATCAAACGAGGAAATAGTCCTTTTCTTGAGAGATTCGAGCAGGCCATGTTCCTTTTCGGTAAGGTAAATAGATGAAGGGTGATCAACCATAGCGACTCTAGCCATTAGCGTTGATTAACTCTTCTACCCTGCTCAATTCCTCTCGGGTATCAACCTCCACCGAGTCGTGCGCGGTCAGGACAACCTTGATTCGGTAGCCGAATTCAAGGGCGCGGAGCTGCTCGAGCTTTTCAAAATGTTCCCATTCTCCCTCCGGCAACCCCACAAAGGTGAGCAGAAAATTTTTCCGGTAGCCATAGAC
>JARFQM010000100.1 GCA_029287755.1 Desulfofustis sp.
GGCCGCCACAAGATCGGAGCAGACCGTGATCGAACTCGATCTGGACTCGATGCGGGCCAAGCGGGCTGAAGAAAAACAGGCTCGCGAGAAGGTTGGCGCTCATTATTCCAGATTGGAGGAAGACGATCTGGAAGATCCTGCCGTTGCCGATGAATTGCCTGAATCCCCCGAGAATGGCCCGGATGAAGACTGGCTTTCCGATCTTGCCGTCGATCCCTACGTCACCGAGTCGGAAATGATTATCAACGACCTCGTCCACCAACTTCGCAAGTAGTTCCCCCCCCTGCAGACAACAAAGTGACGGCCTTTCA
This sequence comes from Desulfofustis sp., assembly GCA_029287755.1. The sequence continues at coordinate 312 of JARFQM010000100.1, forward strand.
AGGGCCGTCACTTTGTAAAATACTCTTGATTATAAAACACAAAAGTGATAGTAATGGATGCTTGTGAATGGTCATTCATTCATATCCAGGTGGGTGGCTTTAATTGCCTAAAATGACTGGCATAACTATTACTTACCGCAAGGGCGGCGGGCATGACCCTAGAGGAAGCACTGCATAACAACAGGCATAAAATCGTTGACAAGTGGGTTGCATATACCCTGGCAACGTATGAGGCTTCCCAGTTCTTCACCCGAGAGAAAGATTCTTTCGCCAATCCAGTAGGCGGCACCATTCGGGATTCACTCAAGAAGATTTTTTCCCTGCTCACCCAAAACGTGGAGGCGGCCTCCTTTAAGGAGCCGCTCTCACGCCTCATGCATCTGCGCTCGGTGCAGGAATTTTCTCCGTCCCAGGCAGTCGCTCCGCTGAACGCCGTTAAACACATTACCAGAGAGGTGCTGGCAGCCGACAAAGAGACCAGACCGCTGGTCTCCGAACTCTATGACTTTGAGTTCAGCGTCGATCTGGCCGTACTGGCAGCCTTTGACCTCTACGTTGAATGCCGGGAAAAAATATACAAAATCAGGGTTGATGAGATCAGATCCGGCAAACAGATACTGACTGACGGCGCTTGTCCCTCCAGAGCGCTTAAAAATATAGCGGATATCAAAAGGCAAAAGTAGGTAACCGGCTGCGGTTGAAGATTTCCTGCCGCTGCCAAAACAGTTTAAAGAAGCGAGGTTGAGAAATGAAGTATGGCTTACCATTGGTGGCGGTCATTGGTTTGATACTGATTGCCTGGCTCGGTTCAATGATACCGGGAATGCAATACTTTTTTGGTGTTGCCGTCCCGTATCTGGCGGTCATGGTTTTTCTGGGCGGCTTTGTCTACCGGGTCGTTCAGTGGGGCAAATCACCGGTACCATTTTCCATTCAGACCACCTGCGGACAGGCGAAATCACTCGATTTCGTCAAACATAACCGGCTCGAAAGCCCCCATACGACCTCCGAGGTCGTGGCCAGGATGGCTCTGGAGATCCTGACCTTCCGATCGTTGTTCAGAAATACCAAGTCGGAGCTGCACGACGGCCCCAAAATTACCTACGAATCATCCAAGTGGCTTTGGCTCTTTGCCCTGCTTTTCCACTATTCGTTCCTGGTAATTGTGATTCGTCATATGCGCTTGTTCCTGAATCCCGTGCCCGACTTCATTGTGTGGCTTGACTGGGCCGATTCGATGTTTGAGATCGGTACCCCGGCGCTTTACCTGACCGATGCCGGTTTGCTGATCGGGCTTATCTACCTGTTCACCAGACGGTTCACCAACAGGCAGGTCCGCTACATCTCCCTGAGCAACGATTATTTCCCGCTGCTGCTGCTGATCGCCATCGGCGTCACCGGGGTGCTGATGAGGATGTTTCTGCGCGCAGGTATCGACATTGCGGCCATCAAACAGCTTGGCGTCGGATTGGTGACTTTCAGCCCGGCGATTACCACCGATATTGGTTCGATCTTCTATATCCATCTCTTCCTGGTGTGTGCCCTGCTGGTCTACTTTCCTTTTTCCAAGCTCATGCATCTGGGCGGCGTCTTCCTCAGCCCGACGAGAAACATGAAGAACGATACCAGGCAGGTACGTCATATCAACCCCTGGAATCCGGATATCAAGGTACACGCCTACTCGGCCTATGAGGATGAGTTCCGTGACTTCATGGTGGACGCCGGAATCCCGGTGGAAAAAGAGCCCGAGCCAGAAGAGGAAGCACCTGCAGAGGCACCTGCTTAGGACAACGAACTGTAGTGACCAATATTAGCATATAAGGATTAAAACAATGGCAGTTGCAAAATTAGAACAACTATCCCAAAGCGTCGTGCAGGACCCGTCCATGGCCACCGGTGCCGTCCCAGCCAAGGACTGGATGGATATTCCGGTGACTTTCAAGCCGGGAAATTACGCCTATCCTGCGAAAAAAGACAAGGTGGAGTACCTCGACAGTCAGAAGGGGCTGCATTTTCCCAACGCCCGGGAATGGTCGCCTGAAGACGACGACTGGAAGCTCCCGGAAAACTGGAAAGAAATCATTATCGACGGGCTCGGCGAACGGCTCGAGAAGTTCAGGTCCCTGAAGATCTTCATGGACTGCTGTGTGCGCTGCGGAGCATGCGCCGATAAGTGCCATTTCTATCTCGGCACCGGCGACCCGAAGAACATGCCGGTACTGCGGGCCGAGCTGCTGCGTTCGGTCTACCGCAACGATTTCACCCTGGCCGGGAAAATTCTCGGCAAGATGGCCGGCGGCCGGGAAATGACGGTGGGCGTGCTCAAGGAATGGTTCATGTATTCCTATCAATGCACCGAGTGTCGGCGCTGTTCGGTCTTCTGTCCCTACGGCATCGACACGGCTGAAGTGACCATGATGCTGCGCGAACTGCTGCATCTGGTCGGGATTGGCATCAACTGGATTCTGGAACCGGTGTCAAACTCCAACAGGACCGGCAACCACATGGGCCTGCAGCCCCATACCTTCAAGGACAACGTCGATTTCCTGGCCGAGGACATCGAAAATCTGACAGGAGTCAAAATCGAGCCGACCTTCAACCGCAAAGGGGCGGAAATCCTGTTCATAACGCCCTCGGCCGATGTTTTTGCCGAGCCCGGGCTCTACACCGCCATGGGCTATCTGATCCTTTTCGAGCACATAGGCATCGACTACACCTGGTCGACCTATGCCTCAGAAGGCGGCAACTTCGGGCTGTTCACCAACAACGAGGCGATGAAGAAGCTCAATGCCAAAATGTACGCTGAAGCCGAGCGCCTCGGCGTCAAGTTTATCCT
>JARFQM010000101.1 GCA_029287755.1 Desulfofustis sp.
AGACCTTTTCCGAGGCGGGAGACTATCGCAGGGAAATTCCGTTGTACGTCGAATACAAGCCAAGTGAAACCAGGGGGCGGTGCTTTGTCGACACCGCCGCCAAGGCGCTCTGTCTGCTTAACGATATCAAGATAGAAGAGATGGGAGTGACACTTGATTTTGGCCACTCCATGTATGGCAGCGAGAATCCGGCCGAGGCGGTTTCCCTGCTGGAGGCAAGCCCATTCAAATACTACATACATATCAATGACAACGACGGAAAATGGGACTGGGACTACTTCTGCGGCACCAAGCATTTCCTCGATTATGTCGAGTTTCTCTATTATCTGAAAAAATACGAATACAACGATTATATGACTTCCGATACCTCGCCGACCCGCTGGGACATTAAAGGTACTTTCGAGGCCAACAGCAGGCTCACCACCAAGATCTGGCAGTTATTCGAGCGCCTCGATGTTGGTGAACTGGAGGCCCTGATGGCGCGAGGTGACTATATAGAAACCTGGAAATTCATCGAACAAAATATCTTCTCTTTACGATAACTGATCCCATGAGTGAACCGACTATTGCGATAAGCTATCTTGATACCCTGCCGCCAGAGTGGCAGACCGATCTGCTGCCCGCCATTCAGCAGGAACTCGGCCGATCCTCCTATAAAATCGTGGTCCTCGACGACGACCCCACCGGAACCCAGACGGTAAGAGACATACCGGTACTGACCAGCTGGGCGGTGGGGGCCCTTGAAAAGGAATTATCGGGTGAGTTCCCAGGCTTTTTTTTACTCACCAACAGTCGAAGCCTGACCGAACAGGCGGCCTGCGGCCTGGCCCGTGAAATCGGCGGGAACCTTTACCTGGCCTCCAAGAATACCGGAGTTCGCGTAGTGGTGATAAGTCGCTCCGACTCCACCCTGCGCGGTCATTTTCCCGCGGAGGTTGATGCCGCCGCCGAGATCCTGAACAAGCAGCAGCTTCCTTATTTGATTATCCCGTTCTTCCTGGAAGGGGGCCGTTATACACTCGACGACATCCATTATGTCAAGGAAAAGGACTCTCTTGTTCCGGCCGCCATGACGCCGTTTGCCAAGGATGCGGCCTTCGGTTTCAGCCATTCCAATCTGAAAAAATACATCGAGGAAAAGACCAGAGGTAAAATTAACGCAGAGGATGTTATAGCGGTGAGTCTCGAAGACATCAGAGTCGGCGGTCCGGAGCGGGTTGCCGAAGTTCTCAGAAGCGTACCCCAGGGCACTGCCTGCATTATCAACAGCGCCAGCTATCGCGACATGGAAGTGGTTGTCTCGGCCCTGATCACGGTGGAAAACGAGGGCTATGAATTCCTCTACCGCACTGCCGCCTCTTTCGTGCGTTCACGACTCGGACTGGATGCCGGTGATGGCCTGCTGTCCGGCACCCAGCTGGTAAATCCAAGCGCCAACGGAGGGTTATTCGTGATTGGCTCCTACGTACCTAAAACGACAGCCCAAACCAATGCGCTGTTCGAACTCACCGATATCGTTCCCATTGAGGTAAAGGTCGACGAGCTACTCGATGAACGCAGAAGAAGTGAGGAGATAGAACGGGTCATCGCTCTCACCAACAGTACCCTCAGTTCAGGTGCAGACGCTGCGGTCTACACCAGCCGTTCACTGGTTGCAGGCAGTGATGCGCCTTCAAGCCTGGCAATTGGCGGTATCGTTTCCGCAAGTCTGGTCGAGATCGTCAGCAATTTAACCCATCAGCCACGCTATTTAGTGGCCAAGGGAGGCATCACTTCGAGCGATATCGCTACCGAGGCCCTGGGGATAAGACGAGCACTGGTAATCGGGCAGGCCCTGCCGGGAGTGCCGGCCTGGCGATGCGGCGAAGAGACCCGCTACCCGGGCATGACGTATATCGTCTTCCCGGGCAATGTGGGAGAGGATGACGCGCTTGCACAGATTGTCAGAAAAATAGACTGACAAAGCCCAATAACAGACAAACGTAACATTAACAGAAGGAGAAAAATCAATGAAACATACGGTAACGACAATTCAGGCCATGCGAGACAATAAGGAAATCATTACCATGCTCACCGCCTATGACTACCCCACCGCAAAAAAAGTAAACGATGCGGGGATAGACATGATACTGGTGGGTGACAGCTGCGCCATGGTCGTTCACGGCCACCCCACCACCCTGACAGCCACCATGGATATGATGGTACTGCATTGCGCTGCCGTTGCCCGGGCCTGCGACCGAACCATGGTAATCGCCGATATGCCGTTCGGATCCTTTCAGTATTCGATAGAGGATACGATGAAAAACGCGGCTCGTTTCATCACCGAGGCAAAGGTTGACGGGGTCAAATTCGAGGCCACCCCGCATCATATCGAAAAAACCAAGGCCATCGTCCAGATGGGTATCCCGGTGGTCGGGCATGTCGGACTGCACCCCCAGGCAGTGGGCGCCCTTGGCGGCCTCAAGGTTCAAGGAAAGGATATGGATTCAGCCCGTAAAGTCGTCTCGGAAGCGCTGGAGCTCCAGGAAGCGGGCGCTTTTGCCATCATCTTCGAAGCGGTTCCCGCCAAGCTTTCCGATTACGTGACCAGAAAACTCGATGTCCCCACCATCAGCATTGGCGGCGGTCCCTATTGTTCAGGACAACTTCTTGTCACTCCTGACGTACTCGGCATGTATGACAATTTCACCCCTTCATTCGCCAAGCAGTATCAGAAATTCGGTGAGGTGATGATCGACACCTTCAAGCAGTACAAAGAAGAAGTGCTCACTGGCAAGTTCCCCGGCGAAGAACACAGTTACAAAATGTCCGATGATGTTTTGGAGGCCATCGAGAAAGAATTCGGCGCCGCCTGATTACACCGCTCTGCGCCCCCTCCCTATCCACGGTAAAATAACCTCTTTTGCCGCTGGATAGTTCACACCTGTATTCCGGACCGCTGATGAGCCGGGATACAGGTGTTGGGCCCCGAACCTGTATTCGATTTTGAAGAGAAGACGGTCGTTGTCGTCCCCATCCTGGAAAATCCCTTCCTCACTGGCCAAAACCCGGAAGACGAGTTGTGAGAGCAACGACTGTTTTCTTGATTGCATTGTTACAGCCCTTTTTCCAGCTGTCTCACCGAGAAAAATGATTCATCGAGTTCCTGGTTGTAGTTGATATTATCCATTCTCAGGACTGTTCTGTGCAGTGTTCTCTTGTTTCTGGTGGTCTTCATCCAGGTCTCAACCGCGACCCAGATGCCGTCGATGTTCTCGATTTTCTTGACCTCCATATATTTGACTTTGTTGCCCGTCTTCACTACATGGATGGCCCTGACAACCATAAAATTGTCCTTTCTCACGTAGACAATGGATCTTTTGTAGCCATAGCGGTCCTCCACCGCACCGGAAACCGGCAGCGCTTCAATGATCCAGACCTCCTGATCATTGACCAGGTCTTCTTTGAGCAGCTTGTAGGACCATTCATCAAGCACCCTCCTGGTCATATCGGCGTAGGAAAAATCTGAACCCATGAATGACGATGATTTATCGGAGGTGGCAATGCGCTTGGTTTTCCTCAGATCAGGCAGATAGAGCCATTGATCGTCATCTTTTTCACCACCGTAATAATCGTAGGTAAGAAATCCCGTGTCCTTGACGTCGGCCGGAGCGAGAAAAAACTGCATCCTCAGCGTGTCTCTGCCTTTGTCCTTCGAAAAAAGCTTGATGGTTCGCCGGCGCTCGTTGCCTTTGTGATCAATCAAAGTCATTTCCAGGTCTGCGGTCTGGTTGTCGCCGTCATCACGGGCATCGACCTGTTCCATGATTGTTCTCGCTTCAGTCGCCGCTTGCGCCGCTGGCGCTGACCACAGAAGCGACCATATAACAAGGCATAGGCAATAGCTGAAAATTTTCATCTCATCCTCCTGCGACGGGTGGTTTTTAATCTGCAGTCTGTTCAAAATATTTCTTGTACTTGTACTGAAGTGCATGGTGTCATTTATGGTCCGAACTGCGGCGATCGGGGCAATCAGCATGGATCTCCTTTGACGGTAATTTCCAGCATTACTATCTCGTGGTAACCAAACAGGAAGGTGTCAAGAATAACTTGCAGCAAGCCCCTCTTGCCGCCGAAAAAACTGTTCACCATTACCAGGTTGCCGCCCGCCTGCTCACCTGTTATGCTGCACGCTCAAATCACTTACCAACTTCCTTATCAGTTGAAATGCGAAAACTCCTGTTAGCCATTGTGCTCGCCTTGCCCTTTACATACTGCGCCAGTGCCGGCAGTGCAAAGGAGCTCACTATCCCGATCACCCTTGATTACGAATTGCTTGACGCCCTGCTCATCCAGACCTCGTATACCGACCCTGGCGACACAGCCCAACTGCTCTATGAGGCAAATGGGTGCCTTGAGCTTACCCTCTCCGAGCCCCGCTTCTCAGGTGGGGAAGACATCATAACTCTTTTCTCTAATATCTTTATTCATCTGGGCACCCCGCTTGGCGACAGTTGCCTGATGCCCTACCAATGGACCGGATCGATCGAGATCTCTCAAATCCCCCAGCTTGAACCCAATAACTGGGACCTGACTTTTCAGACCGTCGACACAAAAGTTTTCTCAGCAGATGGGAAAAAAATCGACAGCCTCGATCTCGTTTTTGACCGCGTGCTGCCTCTGGTAAATGAGCACACCCGGGAGTTTGCCATAAAGCTGGAAACTCCCGTGGAAGACCTGCGAACTTTCATTCTTCCCATGTTCACCCCAGAGGCCAGGCAGGAAGCGGAACAGCTCCTGGACAGCATCAGACCCGGCGCCGTCACCGCCGACGCCCAAAAACTGGTCGTCAATGTCCATGCAGAGGCGACCGAAGTCGAAACAGATGCTTTTCCAGAGGAGATGGAAACTCTCAGCGAAGAGGAGATGGAACAGTTTCTCGAACTCTGGGAAACCTGGGACTCGCTCCTGGTCTTTCTAATATCCGTGCTCACCGAACAACCTCTGAGCAGCAGCGAAAAAGAACAACTCATAGATCTTCTGCTCGATACCAGATATGAGTTTGTCACCCTGATAAATGATACAACCCTGCAGAAGGATTTTGTCCGCGATCAGTTCATAAGGGCCTGGCAGCTTTTATCCGCCATCTTCAGAAATCAGCTGCTGCACAATCCTACGCAAAACAGACTGGGCCTGCTTAGCTTTCTGACCGCCGTCGATGCCCTGATGATTCTCGACGAGTTAGGTCCTGCGTTTGGTATAGAGATCAGCAGAAACGGCCTTATCCGTTTAGCGAAAATTCTGGGCGGCGAGTCGGTTGAACTGCACTACTCCCCCAATATCAACAAGGCGCTGCAGCAATTATTCCAGGCCTATCCCGAACCGCCTGAGAGCGGAGCTGAAGACGCCCGGACTCCGCCTCCGCCCCCGCTACCGGAGACCTCGAACTACGATATGCGAAAGTTGATGCAATCACTGTTTGTCGCCTCAGCTCACGCGAAAGACCTGCCGACTTTTGCGGAAATCAGACGCTGGCAAGTGCCCAAAAACAATCTTGGAGACTATCTCACCCGCGTCAGAGATCTGCTTGAGTTCGCTTTCACCTCTCTGGTGATCCGTCGTGAACTTCCCGGTTATATGAATGAAATATACAGCACGATGATACCGGCAATTGCCTGGCAGGAAAGTTGTTTTAAACAGTTTGTGGTAAAGGATGCCAAGCTCACCTATCTGCTTTCATACAACAACAGTTCGGTCGGCCTCATGCAGGTGAACGAGAGGGTGTGGCGGGGAGTCTACGACACCCAGCGGCTCAGGTGGGATATTCGTTACAACGCCAGTGCCGGCTGCGAGATCGTCGATCTCTATCTGCACAAGTATGCCCTGGGTAAGTACGGTCCGGAAATACTCTCCCAAAAAGATACCCTGGCCCAGTTGGTCTACGCCATGTATAACGGCGGCCCAAGTCAGTATGGAAAGTTTTTAAAGCGCAGCAAAGCAAAAGATCTTTATGACAGTGACCGCCTCTTTGCCCAGAAATACGATTGGGTTAAAAATGGCGACTGGGAACGCGCCGATAAATGTTTCTGAACATCCTTTCGTACAAGTTCCAGCTTACATAAATCGATGCCCCGCCTTGTGGAGAACCTCGCGGGCCCTGCCCAGATTTTCGCTCCGGATCAGTATATAGTCCGTATCGAAGGTCGATAGTGCGAATATCGAGATCCTGGCACTGGCAAGCAATTCGGCGATGGCGGCCAGAATGCCTGTGAGGGAAAAGTTCAGGGGACCGACTATTTTTATTATGCGCCACTCAGTTTCGCTCCGGGGGGCAGCCAGATCCACTCGCGCCTCACACACGATGGAAAGCTCCTCATCGGTTCTACTCACACTGTAAAACCGGCTCTGCTCCACAGTTTCTGGAACCGGGGCGTCAGGGGCAAACCGATGAACCGAGTAGCTCCCCTCGAGCACTGCGAGTGTTAATTTCATTTTTGCGGAGACCTACAAAATCCTGCCAGGTATTCAGTCAGTGCCTTTTCCCTCTCATCACTCTTGAACAGCTTGAGCAGCGATGAATTGAAGCGATCGCGCCAAAGGGAAAAGGCACCTGCTCTCCCCTGCCGTCTCCTACATACCCATATTGTAGATCTCGTAGGTAGTTTCGGTGGCAAGCAGTGCTGAAAAATTCTGTTCGTTGGCCTGCCGTTCTGCGCTGGTGGCGTAGGCGTCCCAGTCCTCTTTCTTCTGCCACATGGAGACTACGACTATCTTGCAGGGATCGTCGTGGTTCACCAGTGTTTCGGTGGAAATATAGCCTTTTTTTGACATTGCGTTTTTGCGCGCCTGGATGAGCATGGCCGAGGCGTCTTTCAATCCATCCTTGTTAAATGTTCTTTTTATGAAGATCTTAACAGCCATAACTACCTCCTCAGGTTAATGTTCGTCAGGTGGACAGCAGATCAGGGCCTGCCTGCTTCTGCAGGGCGGCATTAGAGACTGGGTGATACGGTGTGCGCACCCATGGACATGCGCACTTGTGCGTTCGGCTCGTACGATATCTTTCAGGGACCTCATTGTGACCTCCCCACCTGAATTTAGTCAGGTTTATCGCAGAGTAAATGAATCGAGTCTGATGCTACTCTATTTTAGCACAGAAGACGGTGGTGAATCCAGCGGCGCGGTCACTCGAAAAGTAAATCAAAGATGCTGATGTGCTGCAATCAGTTTACTTTGAGCAGGAAACGAAGCCGCTTGTTTCTTATTTTATTGATATATACAGGGCGCTCCGCTTTGCCGTTCAGGTCGATGATAAAAGGCTCCAGAATTCCTTCGAATTCATTGCCGCTGCGGATCATGCGGTTGACACACTCATTCTGAGGATCCTTGCCGCATTTTTCCATGGCGGTCATTACGACCTGGATGCCTTCACAGCCAAGACCGGTAATAGTGGTCCCCTGAACCCTGAAAAGCTTCTTGAATTGAGTGGTGACTGTTTTGCCAAAATCTGACAGGGGCACTTCGTTGGTATAAATGTCAGTGGCCAGCATACCTTCCAGCAATTCCAGATTATCTGCATACTCGAGCATCATCTGGGAAAGGACCCCGTCGCTCACCATGGACTTGGGATTGTAGCCGATCTCCCTGGCTCTCCGCTCAAATTTTACCACGTGGTCCACTTCCACCGGAAGATAGACAAACTCCACACCATTTTTCTTGAGTTGATCCAGGACTTTAGGGTAATCGTCTTTTCTGGCC
>JARFQM010000117.1 GCA_029287755.1 Desulfofustis sp.
CTGAAAATCGCCATGGCCTTTGAACGAAACCAGCAGAAGAAAATTGTTTCCCTGATCAAAGAGCTGCGCATCGCCGGTACCGGCAGAAGCATCACCGAAGCCTATATGACTTCGGTTAAATACGCCAACGGTTTACTGTAAAAACTGCTAGCGGTGCCAAGCTGATTTTACAACCGCAGAGCTTGATTCTTCCGAAGAAATGGGGCTTTTTCAGGCGCAGCGTGCGCTTCTGCCCGGTAAAAAAAATCCACTCACAGCCTGATCGCCGTCAGTGGATTTTTTGTTACCTATGAAAATGCAGGCTATTGCGCAAGAATATTGGCCGTAGCCAGGAAGAGATCACTGTCGCGCAGCACGCCGACAAGTGTTTCTCCATCGTAGACTGGCAGTACCGTAACCTTGAGCTTGTACATCATCCTCAGCCCGTCGATCAGGCGGGAGTCGGCCTCGATACCTTTACCGTGAATTTTCAGCATCATGTCGGAAACCTTGGTTTCAGAATACTTGCGTACCCGTTCCACAAATCCTGCTTCCGATTCGTCAAGATGCGGGGCGTCTGCTTCCGCAAAAGCGATGGAGACGCCCAGTGCTGAGATTTTCTGCCCGAGGCTGCCGGCCAGTTCAGGAATGAGTGTTTTCAGGATTGAACGAAAATCGATGATGCCGATTAATACGCCGTCACCATCAAGTACGAGGCTGGTCCGGTGGCCCGCTTCCGTGCATTCACCGGTCTCGACTTCGCAGTAAATCTTGCGCATTTCCAGTACGGCATCCTTGAGCGAACTGTCCGGACTCGTAGTGGCATAATCGGCCAGCGGTACCATGACGTCTCGAACTTTTCTTTGCAGTGGCATAATGTCACCTTCTCTTCTAACTAGTGAATGTATTTAAAGAGCCCAGTTGGTTCCCATCCTAAAACTGCTCTTTGGTTCGCTATCTTCGTTACGCTGTAAATTTTATCCTCGAAATATCATCCATATGGTTGCGGTAAAATTTTTTGCCGGTCTTGGTCTCAACAAAAATTATCAGTCTTAGGATGGGAACCAATTAGTAAAAAACTCTCAACCTCTTGTAATGATACAATTAAGAGCAGCGGCGAGCTTGTCAAGAAAGGGATCAGTGCCCGATCAGCGGATGCGCCTGCCACATCTGAAAAATTCAGGAGATTCTATCCGAAAAAAAGGTGGGAGGCAATTTGTTTTCACCTAAAACGATAAAAAAATGAATCATCGCTCATTCTAGAAGCTTCTCGTATTGGTGTGCATAAAACATTGATATAAATATAATAAATTGCCTTATCACAGGTGCGTAACAGGGGGTCACACACGGATAATAACTTGACACAAACAGGAGATTTTAATACTTTCAATGATCTTTTGCGTTGCCTGATTTTTAATGTTGATCTGTGTGATTCAGGTCGAATGAAATAGTTTAACCATTGTTGAGGAGAGAATGATGAAGCAGAAGAGTAGGTTGATGGCAGGATTGCTGGGTCTGGCAGTTCTCACGCTCTGCGCCGGAACTGCCCTGGCCAGCGGCGGAGGTGCCGAAGCGACAGCCGCGGCAGCCGGGATGCCCCAGGACGGGAGTCCCTGGTGGTACTGGCCGGTAATTTTATTGGTTGCCACCTTTATAATGGGCATTATCGCCGTACTCGGCGGAGTTGGCGGCGGCGTGCTGTTTGTCCCAATCATCAGTGGTTTTTTTCCGTTCCATCTTGATTTTGTCAGGGGTGCGGGTCTGCTGGTTGCTCTTGCCGGCGCCCTGGCTGCCGGTCCCGGGTTGCTCCGCTCCGGCCTGGCGAGTTTGAGACTGGCCATTCCGGTGGCCCTGATTGCCTCGAGCTGCGCGATCGTCGGAGCCATGGTTGGCCTGGCTTTGCCAACCAACATCGTGCAGATCTCACTCGGTGCGACCATCCTTGGCATCTGCGTGCTGATGCTGACGGCAAAAAAATCAACGTTTCCGGATGTACCGGAGTCCGACAAACTCGGTTCAATCTTGAAAATTTATGGGGTTTACCGTGAAGAATCGACTGGTGAAACCATCAACTGGAAGGTGCACCGGACACCGCTTGGCCTGCTGCTCTTCGTGGTAATCGGCGTCATGGCCGGCATGTTCGGCCTGGGTGCCGGCTGGGCCAACGTACCGGTTCTGAACCTGCTGATGGGGGCCCCGCTCAAGATAAGCGTTGCCACCTCGAAATTCCTGCTCTCCATTACCGATACCTCAGCCGCCTGGATCTATATGAACCAGGGTGCTGTGATTCCAATGATGGTGGTACCGTCCCTGGTCGGTATCATGCTCGGTTCGTTCGTCGGGGTGCGTATCCTCAAGGTAGTCAAGCCGACCTTCATCCGCTGGATGGTCATCGGTATCCTGGCATTTGCCGGTCTCAAGGCATTGTCCAAAGGATTGGGCTTCTAGGAAATTTTGAATTATAGTTTAGAAGGAGATATATCATGAGCCAGGATCAAAAACTCGGACCTAGCCCGGAACAGATTCTCTATGCCAACATTCTCAATAAGGGAATGCTGATTGGCCTTGTCGTTTTGTTGATCACTTTTGCCATCTATGTGTTTGGCATCGTCTCACCTTATGTCCCCCTTGACAAGCTTGCCAATTACTGGGGCATGGGGGTCAATGACTATTTACACGAGCTGGACATCCCCACCGGCTGGGCCTGGTTGGGTATGCTCGGCTATTCTGATTTCCTGAACTTTATAGGGATCGCATTTCTGGCGGGTGTCTCAATCGTCTGCTATATCGCCATCATTCCAACGCTGTTGAGAAATGATGACAAAATTTTTGCGGTTATCGCCATCCTCGAAGTTGTAGTGCTGACTGCAGCGGCTTCAGGAATTTTCGGCAGCGGAGGCCACTGATATCGACACTCAGGAAGTCCCGCGGCAAGGCCCGCGGGACTTCTGCTTCTTCTGCATACCTCCATGTCTTTCCCGGAATCGATCCGCCAACTGACCGGTGGGTGTTGGTGATCTCACATTCTCGGCTCTCACGGTAGATTTGAGGCCGTGTCGCGGTAAATTGCCAATATCGTTTTTTGTTTGCAAAAATAATAAAATATGATTAAGTAAGCGGTTCTCTATTAATACTAGGATCATGCTTTGTTATTTTCGTCGTGTCAGATGACAGAGCGCGGTCAGTCTCCGGTTGGCGATTGACCGGTCTGAAACATTGAATTTAGAGGGGTTACAGAGATCTGTAGCTCCTTTCTTTTTTATTTATTTTGAATGGCATTTAAACGCCGGTAAAAATGAGGACCGGTGTGCAGGCAGACTGCAGAGGAAAAAATCATGGCAAAAGATCTATCGAAAGTGAGAAATATCGGTATCAGCGCACATATCGATTCAGGCAAGACGACCCTGACAGAAAGAATCCTTTTCTATACCAACCGCATTCATGCGATTCATGAGGTAAGGGGTAAGGACGGGGTCGGTGCCAAGATGGATTCCATGGAGCTGGAAAAGGAACGCGGCATCACCATTCAGTCAGCTGCCACCTATGCATCCTGGAAGGATGTGGATATCAATATCATTGACACCCCGGGTCACGTGGATTTCACCATCGAGGTCGAGCGTGCCCTGCGGGTGCTTGACGGCGCCATCCTGGTGCTTTGTTCGGTGGGCGGTGTCCAGTCGCAGTCCATCACCGTCAGCCGGCAGATGGCCCGTTACCGGGTACCAAGGATCGCCTTTGTCAACAAGTGCGACCGCACTGGTGCCAACCCGGCACGAGTCACCAAGCAGCTCAGGGACAAATTGGAGCTCAATGCTCATATGATGCAGCTGCCCATCGGCCTGGAAGGGGACTTTGTAGGTCTCGTCGATCTGATCACCATGAAGGCCATCTACTTCGATGGTGACAACGGCGAGATTCTGAGAGAGGAGTCGATTCCGGCAGATATGGCTGCCGAGGCGGCGGAAAAGCGTGAAGCACTGCTGGAAGAGATCTCGATGTTCTCCGAGGAGTTGATGGAAAGTTTGCTCGAAGGCGGCGACATAGATCCCCAGCTGATTCACGATGCGGTTCGCCACGGAACCCTGGCCCTTGAATTTACCCCGGTTTTTGTCGGCTCGGCCTATAAGAACAAGGGCATTCAGCCGCTGCTCGATGCGGTCTCCTCGTACCTGCCTTGCCCAACAGATGTAGTTAACCACGCCCTGGACCTGAAGGACGATGAAAAAGAGTTCCCGGTCAGCAACGACCCCGACGACAAATTGATCATGCTGGCCTTCAAGCTCGAGGACGGCAGGTATGGTCAGCTCACCTACGTGCGAACCTATCAAGGGGTATTGAACAAAGGCGATACCGTCTATAACAGCCGTACCGGCAAGAAGGTCAAGATCGGCCGGCTAGTCCGGATGCATGCCGATGAGATGGAGGAGATCGACTCATGCGGGCCTGGTGACATCGTTGCCCTGTTCGGCGTCGACTGCGCCTCGGGCGATACCTTTACCGCCGAAGGGATTTCTGCTTCCATGAGTTCGATGCATATCCCGGAGCCGGTTATTTCCCTGGCGGTCATCCCGGTGGACAACAAGGCCCAAAACAATATGTCTAAAGCCTTGAACAGGTTCACCAAGGAGGATCCGACCTTCAGGACCTACGTCGATCATGAAACCGGTGAGACCATTATCTCCGGTATGGGAGAGCTGCACCTCGACGTCTACATCGAGCGGATGAAACGTGAATACAGCGCGACTGTAGAGGTCGGGGCTCCCCAGGTCGCTTACCGGGAGACCATCACCATGCAGGCCGCTTTCGACTATATCCACAAGAAGCAGACGGGTGGTTCGGGTCAGTACGGTCGGGTGGCCGGCTACCTCGAACCTTTTGAAGAGGGCGAGTATGAATTCGTCGATGAGATTGTCGGAGGGGTGATTCCGCGGGAATTCATCCCTTCCTGCGACAAGGGCTTCCAGAAAAGCATGGCCAAGGGATCGCTCTGCGGCGCCGCCATTACCGGAGTGAGAGCGGTCATCAACGACGGTAACTCCCATTCGGTGGATTCGTCCGACGTGGCTTTCCAGCTTGCTGCGCAGGGTGCCTTTAAAGAGGCCTACATGAAGGCCAAACCGGTAATCATGGAACCGATCATGAAAGTGGCGGTTGAAGGGCCCACTGAATTCCAGGGCTCAGTCATGGGCAGTCTGAATCAGCGCCGAGGCATGATCATTGGTACCATGGAAGAAGGCAATTACACGGTGGTCGAGGCAGAAGTGCCGCTCTCCGAGATGTTCGGTTACTCAACAACTTTGCGCTCCTTGACCCAGGGCAAGGCCGAGTTCACCATGGAATTTGCCACTTTCAAACAGGTTCCCAAGAGCGTCAGCGAAGAACTCGTGAAAAAATTTCAGGAAGAAAAGAAAAACGATTAATCAGCAAAACGGGCGGTCCGCAGAATACAATTCGAGACCTGTCCGTTTCAGCAACACTAGTAAGGAGTTAACTGGTATGGGAAAAGAAGATTTGATCAGTTCCAATCCGCTGCGCGTGCTCGGGCTTGACAACAAGGCGGAAGAGGGAAGACAGAGTCTTGGCCTGGTGATGGCCCGTGCCGGACTTGGCAAGACGGCCATACTGGTCCAGATTGCCCTGGATTCGATGCTGCGCGGTAATCGGGTGCTGCACGTGGCGATAGGGGAGACGATCGATAAGACCCGCGATCGCTATGACGACATTCTCGCCAAAATGGTCGAAGACCTGAACGAAGAGGCCGAGTCGGATCTGTCCAGGCGCCGGATGATCATGACCTTCAAGGAAAACGTGTTCAGCCGGGCAATGCTGGAGGAGCGTCTGCAGGACTTGATCGAACAGGATGTTTTCAAGCCGGACTGTTTGATCATCGATGGCTACGATTTCGACGGCAACGGCCGCCAGGCGATGGAGGACCTCAAGCAGCTCATGGCCGAACTCGGTATTTCGGTTATCTGGTTCTCGGCGGTCAGTCATCGCGAAGACCCACGGGTCAGTGCCGACGGCGTCCCGGCGCCATGTCATACCATCGACGATTTGTTCGAGGTGGTCCTGCTGATAAATCCCCAGGACAATGTGATGAAACTGGATATCCTGCGTTGCGCCTATTGCGAGGTAGAGCCGGGAACAGTCCTGCTGCTTGATCCCTCGACCATGTTGATCCAGAAGTCCTAATAACAGGCGGGCAGCTAACGCCCGCACAGGCGGCGTGGAAATGAAGCGGGCCTCACTCCTGAAGGAGCGCCCGCTTTTTCTTTTTAGGTAAACAAATGCGTTTTCGTCCCTGCATAGATTTACACGAAGGCAAGGTAAAACAGATTGTCGGATCCACCCTGACGGATGATGATCCAAGTCTGCTGCAGACCAATTTCACCGCCGAGGCCACGCCTTCCTGGTATGCAGAACTCTACAGGAAAGATGATCTGGCTGGCGGGCATATCATCATGCTCGGTCCCGGCAATGAAGAAGCTGCCGCACAAGCCCTGGCCGCCTGGCCCGGCGGATTGCAGGTTGGGGGCGGCATAAGGGCGGCCAACGCGGCCGGCTGGCTGGAACGGGGTGCCTCCCACGTGATTGTCACTTCCTGGGTGTTTCGCGATGGGCGCATCGACATGGCGCGGCTGAAGGAACTGGTGTCCGAGATCGGTAAAGATCGTCTCGTCCTGGACTTGAGCTGCCGCAAGAGGGGTGCAGACTACTTCATTGTCACCGACCGCTGGCAGTGCTTCACCGAGGTGATTATCAGCAGGGACACCATGGAGGAACTGGCCGAGTATTGTGACGAGTTCCTCGTCCATGCCGCCGATGTAGAGGGCAAGTGCGGCGGAATCGAAGAGGAGCTCGTGGTCAAATTAGCCGATTTTGTAACGATACCGACTACTTATGCAGGAGGAGTGCGCAATATTGACGACCTCGATTTGATCAACCGTATTGGCGGGGGACGCCTCGATGTCACCATCGGCAGTGCACTGGATATCTTTGGAGGAAAGTCGATCCACTATGCGGATGTGGTGAGTTTGCACAAATTGCTTAACCGCTAATTATGAGCACGGGCGATCAACAAAGTCGACCGTGCGCTCGTGCAGCGCAGCGGTCTGGATTGAGCGAAATCAAGATCCTGATTCCCGACGACCTCGCCGCTGCATGGCAGCGATGTTCCTGGGTTCTGGTTCAGGAAAAAAAGCAGAACCGACTGGAATCAATGGAAGAGATGGTGAGGGATTTTCTGGTCAAGCAGGGCTGCTAATTCGTCCGGTCTGCCAAGCCGGGGAGCGGAAGTAAAATTTTTGTAGTGCTGCGCTTTGATTCTTTCTGGGCGATTGCGGAAATGTAGCCCACTATCAATTTGGTTTATCCTTGACACAAGAATATTAGAAATGGTAAAAACGTATCATTTTGCAAGACGGTTGCGTTGTGCAAAATGGGTTAATTGTGCAAACCCTGCAACCATTTTATCGGAGAAATTTAAACTACCCAGCGGTAGGCGATTGCGCCTCATCTACCCATTCTGTGATTCATGCGGCACACCCTGGCCTTATCTATCCTGCTGTCTGCCTTCTGGCTGGTAAACTCCGGTCACTACACCCCCCTTCTCCTTTTTTTCATGCTGGCCTCGGTGGCAGCGATCGTTGCCCTGAGCCGCTATATGGATGTTGTTGACGGCGAGGCGCAGCCCCTCAATATCACCTTTACCCTTCCCATCTATCTGTTCTGGCTCGCCAAAGAGGTGGTGCTGGCCAATATTGTGGTGGCCACACGCGTCTGGCAGGGTAAAGAATCGATCAGTCCGCGAACCATAGAAGTCACCGCCAGCCAGAAAACCGATCTGGGGAAAGTCATTTACGCCAATTCCATTACCCTGACCCCAGGTACCGTGAGCATCGACCTTGAGGGCGATACAATCATCGTCCATGCACTGGATGAGGAATCGGCCGCTGGTGTGCTGACCGGTGAGATGGATCGCAGGGTCTGCAGGGTGGCGGGCTGATGTTTGCACTGGCCGCACTGACCCTGTTGGCAGTCATGGGCTTGGCTCTGATCAGGGCCTTCCTGGGGCCGACACTCTATGACCGCATCCTGGCCGTAAATATTTTTGGCACCAAGACAGTGCTGTTGATTGCGGTGATGGATTTCCTCGGCGGACGACCCGATTTTCTCGATATTGCCATTGTCTACGCACTGATAAACTTCATTAGTATTATCGGAGTATTGCGGTTCTTTGAATATGCCGAGAAGAAAACAGCGGAGCAGGCCGAATAATGGAGCTCATGCTCGATATGCTCAGCTGGTTATTTCTGCTGGGCGGCAGTTTCTTCTGCCTGACCGGGGCGCTTGGGCTGCTCCGCTTTCCTGAGTTTTTTTCCCGGATACACGCGGCCAGTCTCACCGATACCCTGGGCGCCAGCCTGATCCTCATCGGTCTCATGCTGCAGGCCGGCTGGAACCTGGCGCTTCCCAAGCTGATCCTGATCCTGATCTTCTCATTGCTGGCCGGCACTACGGCCAGTCATGCGATGGCCAAAGCGGCCCTGAAGAGCGGCTTGCGGCCGCTCGACCAGGTAGCAGGTGGGAAAAAACCTGAGCGGCAGGAAGAGTAGACATGGAAACCCTGATAGATATCGTCCTGCTTGGGTTTCTGGTACTCACGGCACTGGCCGTGGCCAAGATGCATGATCTCTTTGCTGTGGTCATGCTCTCGGGTATCTACAGTCTGCTCTCCGCCAGCCTGTTTCTCGACCTCGATGCGGTGGACGTGGCTTTCACCGAAGCCTCTGTCGGGGCCGGGATTTCGACTCTGCTGATGCTCGCCTCCCTGAAGCTGGTGGGCCGTTTTGAGAAACGCACGCGCTACCGCCCGATGCTGGCCCTGGGGGTGGTGCTGGCCACCGGCACGCTGCTTATTTACGGGACGCTTGACATGCCCCACTTCGGATCGGCGGAGGCGCCGGTGCACCAGCACGTCGCTCCCCGCTACCTGAACGACTCGATTAAAGAGGTCGGGGTTGCCAATGTGGTCACCTCGGTGCTGGCCAGTTACCGGGGCTACGACACACTGGGTGAGACGCTGGTGGTTTTCACCGCCGGTATCGGGGTTATATCCCTGCTTCGGGTGTCCCGGCGCACCAAAGAGGAAGAAAAGCAGAAGACACCGGCCGACATGCAGCAGCAGATCATTCTCAGGGTGGTGGTCAAATGGCTGCTGCCGCTCATCCTGATCTTTGCCCTCTACGTGCAGTTTCATGGTGATTACGGACCCGGTGGCGGATTCCAGGCGGGAGTGATTTTTGCCGCCGGCATCATCTTGTACACCATGCTGTTCGGTCTCAGTAACGCCTCACGGGTCTTTCAGCCGGAGCATCTGGAACGGATTGCAGCCCTGGGTGTTCTGCTTTACGCCGGCGTCGGTATTGGTTGTATGGTCCTGGGTGGAAATTTTCTCGACTACAACGGTCTAGGCCATGATCCCGTGCACGGCCAGCACCTGGGAATTCTGTTGGTGGAACTGGGCGTGGGCCTGACCGTTGCTTCGGTGATGATCACCATTTTCTTCAAATTCACCTGGCGCACCGTCAAACACAAGTACGTGCAGAAGAGATGAACATTCTCGGGCTTTACAATTACTGGATCGTGGTGGTCCTGATGATGATCGGTTTTTATGTGGTCATTGCCCATGAAAATCTGCTCAAAAAACTGGTGGGACTGTCCATTTTTCAGACCTCGGTCTTTTTCTTCTACATATCAATGGGGAAGATTTCCGGAGCCACTGCACCGATTCTCGATGAGCAATATCAGCTCTATTCCAATCCACTGCCCCACGTCCTGATCCTCACCGCCATTGTCGTGGGCATCGCCACCACCGCCATGGGCCTGGCTCTGGTGGTCCGTATCCAGGAAGCCTATGGCTCCATAGAGGAGCATGAAATCCAGGATCAGGATACCCAGGACCAGATGGAGAGTCGGCTTGAAGCTTACGGGTTCCGAAAAAAACATGTCCTCAGTGTTCGGGATCTAGACGAGTGATCGACCATTTACCCATCCTGCAGGTGGTCGTACCCCTGCTCGGCGCACCCCTGTGCATACTTGTGCGCAATCCTCGAGCGGTGGGCCTTTTTGCCCTGCTGGTCAGCACCGTCACTTTTCTGATCAGCTGCACTCTGCTGCAGCAGGTGCTGCTCAACGGTACCCTGGTCTATGCGCTCGGAGGCTGGGCCGCGCCCTGGGGGATCGAATACCGTATCGACTACCTCAACAGCTACCTGCTCCTGCTGGTCTCGGCCATGGGCGCCATTGTGCTGGTGGCCTCCCAATCAAGCATCGGCGGGGAGCTGCCCCGCAACCGGCACATGCTTTTTTATACGGCCTATCTGCTCTGCCTGACCGGGCTGCTCGGCATCCTCTGTACCGGGGACGCCTTCAACGTCTTCGTCTTTCTGGAGATCTCCTCACTCTCATCCTATACCCTGATTTCCCTGGGCAATGACCGGAGGGCATTGACCGCTTCTTATCAGTATCTGATCATGGGGACCATCGGCGCCACTTTTATCATCATCGGCGTCGGTCTCATGTATATGATGACCGGAACCCTCAATATGTACGATCTGGCCCAGCGGCTGCCCGAAGTGCACAACTCCAAAACGGTGCTCAGCGCCATCGGTTTTTTCATCGTCGGCGTCTGTTTGAAACTGGCCCTGTTTCCGCTTCATCTCTGGCTGCCTAATGCCTACGCCTTTGCCCCCTCGATAGCCACCGCCTTTCTGGCGGCAACCTCGACCAAGGTTGCGGTCTACGTGCTCATCCGTTTTATTTTCTCGGTGGTTGGTCCGGAGTTCGCCAACACCGTCCTGCCCCTGCAGGAGATTTTTGTGGTGCTCGGCGTGTCAGGAATTTTTGCGACCTCCATATCGGCGATCTACCAGCTCAACATCAAGCGTTTGTTCGCCTATTCCAGCGTCGCCCAGATCGGCTACATGATCCTGGCGTTGGCCATTGGCACGCCGCTCGGACTCACCGCCACTCTGCTGCATCTGTTTAATCACGCCCTGATGAAAGCGGCGCTCTTCCTGGCCATCGGTGGAGTGGTCTACCGGGTTGGCAGTGCCCAGCTCAGTCACTTTGCCGGGCTGGGCAGGCAGATGCCCTGGACCATGGCGGCCGTCGTGGCGGGCGGACTGAGCCTTATCGGGGTGCCGCTTACCGTCGGTTTCGTTTCCAAATGGTACCTGGTGCTGGCCTTGCTGGAAAATGGCTGGTGGCCCCTGACCATACTGGTCCTGATCAGTTCGCTGCTGGCGGTGATCTATGTCTGGCGGATTGTCGAATGGGTTTATTTCTCCAGCCCCCGAATCATGATTGACGAGGTCAAGGACCCGCCGTTGGGCCAGCTGGTACCGATCTATGTGCTGGTCATCGCCAATTTCTACTTTGGCATAGACACCTCGCTGACTGTTGGAGTCAGTAAAAAAGCGGCAGAAATGCTGTTTGGAGGAGTATTTTGACGATGGCCCCCGAGACAATGCTGATTCTCACGTTACTGGTCCCACTGGCAGCGGTCATAGGTATCGTCAGCCTCGGACACTCCCCCAACCTCAGGGAAGCGGCGAGCCTGACCGCAGGACTGGTGCTCATTTACCTGACGGTGAACCTCTACCGCCTGACGGCAGCGGGTATCGTCGTCTCCTGGGAAGGCCTCCAGATCCTGCCCGGCCTGAGCCTGCTGTTCAGCATTGAGCCGCTGGGTATGTTGTTTTCCTTGATCGCCAGCTTTTTGTGGCTGCTTACGACCCTTTACTCCATCGGTTACATGCGCGGTCACCAGGAAGAGAACCAGACCAGGTTTTATGTGTGCTTCGCCGTCGCCATCTCCTCGGTGATGGGCATATCCTACGCCGGCAATCTTTTCACCCTGTTCATCTTCTATGAGATCCTGACCCTCTCGACCTATCCGCTGGTCACCCATGCAGGGTCCGAGAAGGCCAAGCTGGGCGGCCGGGTGTATCTTGGTATCCTGCTGACCACCTCGATACTCTTTCTGCTGCTCGCCATCATCGGCACCTGGTACACCACCGGTACCGTTGATTTTCAGGCTGGTGGCGTCTTCGATCAGTCGCAGAAGTTCGCCGCCGCTGTGCTGCTGCCGCTTTATGTGTTCGGCATAGGGAAAGCGGCGATCATGCCGTTTCATCGCTGGCTGCCGGCGGCCATGGTGGCCCCGACGCCGGTGAGTGCGCTGCTCCATGCGGTTGCCGTGGTCAAGGCCGGCGTTTTCAGTGTGCTCAAGGTCTGCACCTATGTGTTCGGCTTCGATATTTTGCGCCAGCTGCCGACTACCGATTTTCTCCTCTATCTGGCCGGTGCTTCGGTAATCATCGCCTCCCTGGTGGCCATGAAACAGGATAATCTCAAGGCCCGACTGGCCTATTCAACCGTCAGCCAGCTCAGCTATATCACCGTTGGTGCCCTGTTGGCCAACAGCGCCGGCGCCCTTGGCGGAGCCATGCATATAGGTATGCACGCCTTTGGCAAGATCACCCTGTTCTTCTGCGCCGGGGCGATCATGGTGGCCTCGCACAAGACTGAGATTTCCGACATGCACGGACTGGGCAGGAGGATGCCGGTGACCATGGCCGCCTTTTTCATCGGCAGCCTCTCCATCATCGGTCTGCCGCCCTGCGGGGGGACCTGGTCAAAATGGTATCTGATGATCGGCACCATCGAGGCTGACAAACTTATTTTAATGGTGGTCCTGATGGCCAGTTCACTGCTCAACATCGCCTATCTGCTGCCCATTCCGATAAAGGGATTTCTCTACTCTGATCCCGATGATGCAGATAGTAAAAGCGTGATCCGGGAGGCGCCGCTGCCGTCTCTGGCGGCGCTCTGCCTGACGGCCGCAGGATGCATCGTCCTGTTTATTTATCCACAACCACTCTATGAGCTGGGAACACATTTTCTGGAGGCTGCGGGAGTACATGGCAGATAAGAAACTCTATCTTTTCGATAAGCCGAGAAATGTGAAAATTGTCCTCTATGGGCTCTACATCAGCTGCGCGGTGCTCCTGCTGCTTGATTTTATCGTTCACCGCCATACCCAGCACCGCTGGGAAGAGCTGCTCGGCTTCTACTCGATCTATGGATTTATCGGCTGTTCGGCCATCGTCATCGGGTCTAAATGGCTGCGCGGCATGGTGGAGAGGGACGAGGACTATTATACCAGGGATGAGTTGACCATGGCGGCGGAGGAAGATTATGTGGCCGACTGAACTTCCCGCCTTCCTCCCGTTTTTTGTGGCCGCTCTGCTGGCCCTGATCACCAGGGGCGCCCTGCGCTCGGTGCTGATGCTCGCCGTGGTGGCCTTGAGCGGGCTGCATCTCTGGTTCCTTGACGGTGAGGTGCTGGTTAACCTGCGGTTTCTCGAATATGAATTGATCCCTTATCGGGTCGATGATCTGAGCATCGTCTTCGGCTATGTCTTCCATATTGCCGCCCTTGTCTCGATCCTCTTTGCCCTGCATGTCAAAGATACGATGCAGCATGTCTGCGCGCTGCTTTATGCGGGAAGCGCGGTAGGCGCGCTGTTTGCCGGAGATCTGCTGAGCCTGTTCGTGTTTTGGGAGATACTCGCGGTGTCGTCGGTATTTCTGGTCTGGGCACAGCGCACGGAGCGGGCCTATCAGTCCGGCATGCGTTACTTGATCATCCAGGTGATGTCCGGGGTGATCCTGCTCGGCGGTCTGCTGCTCCACGCTGAACAGAGCGGGTCCCTGGAATTTGGCTTCATCGGTACCGATCACCTGGGCGGCTGGCTGATACTTCTGGCCTTCGGGATCAAAGGAGCTTTTCCACTTCTGCACACCTGGCTGACCGACGCGTACCCCGAAGCAACACCGACCGGAACAGTCTTTCTCAGCGCTTTTACGACCAAGACGGCGATCTACACCCTGGCCCGCGGCTACCCCGGCACGGAACTGCTCATCTATGTGGGTGCCACCATGGCCTGTTTCCCGATTTTCTATGCGGTTATCCAGAACGATCTGCGCCGGGTGCTGTCCTACAGTCTGATCAACCAGCTCGGCTTCATGGTCTGCGGCATCGGCATCGGCACCGCATTGGCGATAAACGGGGCCGTGTCCCACGCCTTCGTGCACATCATCTACAAAAGTCTGTTGTTCATGTCCATGGGTGCGGTGCTCTACCGGACCGGCACAATTAAGGCGACCGAAATCGGCGGCCTCTACAAGACCATGCCCAAGACGGCGGTGTTGTGTATTATCGGTGCCGCCTCGATATCTGCCTTCCCACTGTTCAGCGGTTTTGTGGCCAAATCGATGATCATGGCGGCGGCAATGAAAGAGGGCTACAATGTGGTCTGGCTCGCCCTGCTGCTGGCCTCTGCCGGCGTCCTCAAACATGCCGGCATCCAGATTCCCTATTTTGCTTTTTTCGCCCACGACTCGGGCATACGAACCAGCGAGCCGCCGAAGAATATGCTGCTGGCCATGGCCATTGCTGCCTTTCTCTGCCTGGCTATCGGTATCTATCCGAAAATGCTCTACCGGCTGCTGCCCTTCGCCGCCGATTTCAACCCCTATGACCTGACCCATGTCCTGGCCCAGACCCAGCTGCTTTTCTTTGCCATGCTGGCCTTTGTCTGGCTCAACCTGCAGGGAATCTATCCTCCAGAAAAAGCTGCGATCAATCTCGATGCCGAATGGTTCTACCGCCGCTTCCTGCGCCGGCTGGTGGAAAAGATCTCTGTCTGGGTGGACGGTTTTGACAGCGACCTGAGGATACGCGTCGAGGACCGGATCAACTGGATAATTACCTATTTCGCCCAACGCCACTATCCTACCGGCAAGGGTGCGGTGATCCGGCCCACCGGCAACATGGTCATGTATATCGCCATCCTGCTGGCTGCCTATCTGTGGTTGCTGCTGAGTTTTCCTCACTAACCGTGGCGAGGGCAAGTCGATACGGCCTGTTATGCTGAGCCCTTTGCAAAACGATCTTTTCGCCCACACTCTGCGTTGTGCTCAAAATTTTATCCTCGGAATATCAATCATATGCCTGTGGTAAAATTTCTCGCATGGTTTGATTTTGAACGACAATCTTAGTTCTGCAAAAGGCTCATGCTGCCTCGCTTTTAGAGATTCATTCGGGGACACGATAGGTATCGTGTCCCCATAAAAGGAGGATCAAAACAGGGAAATGAAGCCCTGGTTCTGGCGTTTGATGGTTTCGACTATCTCCAGATCGGGCTGGTGCAGGAGCTCGGGCGGCTCGGGCCAGGCGAGCTGCAGATCGTCGTAGAAGGGGGTTGTTTCGAGGTTGCGGTTGTAGGCTTCCACCAGCAGCAGTTCGAGATTCACCGTGTCCTCGATGTTATAGGCCAGCAGTGTTTCCAGCGCCTCTTCGTTGTGGTGGCGCTCGTATTCCCGCCAGAGAAGCACCGCGAAACTTCCGTCGATCCCGTCGAGGCTGCCCCGATTGAGTCCCAGTGCTTTCTCGCAGCGCTTCAGCCCCCCCTTGATACCGAGTCTTGCCAGCACGTAGCGGAGATCAATGTGGGGCTGATTAAGATTTATTCTGAAGTGGTTTTCAATGATCGGAATGTCGAAACTCACGCCGTTGAAAGTAACAAAAAGTTTTATGTCTTGGACATCATCTACGAACTCATCGAGGTTGCTCCCGTTTACGTAAGTGCGCACACGATCCCCGTCATAAAGGGCGATGGTGGTAATGTCGCAGGCAGGCCCCAGCCCGGTGGTTTCGATATCGAGATAACCGATGCCTTCGCGAAAATGGGGGAAAAGCCGCCAGCTGTCGCCCTGCTTGAGATGTCTGCTGAAAAAGGCGGGATCGTCCTCCGAGAGGGCTGCGGCCGACTGTTCGAGCATGGCCACAATTTCGTTTCCACTGACCCGGGGGACGATGTCGGGATGATCCAGCAGGTCGGGCCAGCGACAGATGCCGTCCTGCCATAATCTGCGTTCGCCAGCGTAGCCGATTCCCTGGATGTGACAAAAGGTGTGTTCGAGCATGGAAAAGAGGTGCTGAGTCAGGTTGAGGGTTAGTCGAAGGAGGTAATCTTGCGGCGCAGCGTTTTGCGGCGGCTCTGGTGCTGTTTGGCATCGAGCCTTTTGGCCTTCGAGGCCCGGGAAGGTTTGGTGGGCACTCTTTTTTTTCTTTTGACCAGGGCTCGCGCGACAAGCATGCGCAGACGCTGCATGGCATCGATCTTGTTCTGCTCGAGGCTCCTGAACTGCTGGGCTTTGATAATAATGATGCCGTCTTCGGTAATGCGTCGGTCATTGACAGTCATTAATCGTTTTTTGCAGCTGTCCGGCAGCGAAGAGCTGCCGATGTCGAAACGCAGCTGAACCGCAGTCGCCACTTTATTGACGTGCTGGCCCCCCGGCCCGGCGGCCCTGATCTGGGTAAATTCGAGCTCCCGTTCGGGGATCGAGATGGTGTCGGTAATCTCTAACATTCCCGGGTGTCAATCAGTCTGGGGCTTGAGATAGGATTCATCGATCCTCAGCACCTTCAGTGTATTGGTGGTCCCGGCGGTATGGAGCGGCAGTCCGGCAGTGATTACCACTCGTTCACCCACGTCGATCAATCTCTCCTGCAGTGCTCTTCTGATAATATCCTGGATCTGCTCGTCCAGGCTGGCGGCTTTTGCACAGGGGATCGGAATGACGCCTCTGATCAGCTGCATTAACCTCAAAGTGGCTGGTATGGGGCTGAAGGCGATAATCGGCGTGTGCGGTCGATATCTGGCCACCCGCCGAGCCGTGGACCCCGAGGTAGTCGAAGTAATGATTGCCGCAGCCGAAAGGTCTGCCGCGGTGGCGCAGGAGGCGTAGGAAATGGCATCTGTGATCACCGGTCTTCGATAGCGCAGACCGTCGGCCAGGATGGTCTCGTAATCCAATGCCTCTTCACTGATGCGGGCGGTTTTGGCCAGGAACCTTACCGCTTCCAGGGGGTAGCTGCCGACCGCTGTTTCCCCTGAGAGCATAACCGCATCGGTGCCGTCGAAAATAGAATTGGTGACATCGCTGGCTTCCGCCCGGGTTGGCGTCGGAGAGGAGATCATAGATTCGAGCATCTGGGTTGCAGTGATGACCGGTTTGCCGGCGATGTTGGCTGCCTTGATGATCTTTTTCTGGATGACCGGCACCTCTTCGGCAGGCATTTCAACGCCGAGGTCGCCGCGGGCGACCATCAGGCCGTCAGCTGCTTCGAGTATTTCAGAGAGGTTGTTGACCCCTTGACGATTCTCAATTTTGGCTATTATAGCCTGGTTGCCGCCGCAGTCTCTGATTACCTGCCTGACGTTTTCGACATCCTCGGGCTTGCGCACGAAAGAGGCGGCAAAAAAATCAACCTCCTGTTCAACACCGAAGATGATATCCTCCTTGTCTTTGTCAGAAAGCGATGGCAGGTTGACCTCGATGTCGGGCAGGCTCACGCGTTTACGTGAATTGAGCATGCCGCCGACCAGAACCTTGGTGGTGACGCGGGTGGACTCGATGGCGGTCACCTGCAGTTTCATTTTTCCGTCATCAAGCAGGATAATGTTTCCTGCGGAGACGTCATGGGCCAGTTTGTCGTAATTTACCGGAACGATGTCGGTAGAATCTGGTTCGTTCGACAAGATGACGGTGTCGCCGCTGTTGAGATAGGTACCCGTGCCCAGTTCACCCACCCTGATCTCCGGCCCCCTGGTATCGAGCAATATGGCAGTGGTCCGCTGGGCTTTTTCCCGGGCCTGTTTAACGTTTATTATCTTGTTTGCATGGGCCTGCCGATCGCCGTGGGAGAGGTTGATGCGGAAGACATCGACACCGGCATCGATGAGCTCGGAGATGGAGCGCTCCGACTTGCAGCTGGGTCCCAGGGTGGCGACGATTTTAGTCTTATTTTTCTTATACATGGTTCAGTTAGATTATGGTGATGGAAATAGATGAAAAAAGAGCCTTTTGCAAAACTAAGATGTTCTTTCAAAATCAAACCATGCGAGAAATTTTACCACAGGCATATGATTGATATTTCTAGGATAAAATTTTGAGCATAACGCAGAGTGTGGGCGAAAAGATCGTTTTGCAAATGGCTCAAATGTATAACCTTTCAATAATAACTGTAATTTTCTTATCAGCATAGTACCACAATGTTAATAAACCAATAGGAGCGGGTGAGGAAATTTTTGAAAAGGCAAACATATCTTCATTAAATTGTTGCCGTTGATTGACTTCAAGGATTGGATGCACATACTCTAGACGCTCTTTTTCAGGACGATGACGCCCCACGCTGCGGTGCTGCGGGGGCGGGTCGACAACCATGGATTAATCAAGCTCAACCAGATGGATATCAGTCACTTTCGGCGGGAATACCTGTCGGGCGGGTTGCATAGATCGGATCTCGAAGCCGATCCGGTCAACCAGTTCGCGACCTGGTTCGATCAGGCCAGGAAGACCACCATTGCCGATCCCACGGCCATGGTCCTGGCCACGGTGGACAAGCACAATAGACCCAGTCAGCGCACCGTATTGCTCAAGTATTTTGATGGGGACGGCTTCGTCTTCTTTACCAATTACGGCAGCCGCAAGGCTGAGGAAATATCCGGAAATGACCGGGTCAGCCTGCTCTTCGTCTGGCTCGAACTGGACCGCCAGGTGATGATCAATGGTCACGCCGAGAAAATCAGCACCAAAGATTCGGCCCGCTATTTTGTCAGCCGACCGCGAAACTCCCAGGTTGCCGCCTGGGTTTCGAGCCAGAGCCATGGGCTTTCCTCCCGCCAGGCCCTGATGCAGAAATTCTCCGAAATGAAAAAAAAATTCGGCGAAGGCAAGATTCCGCTGCCCTCTTTCTGGGGTGGGTACCGGGTCGTCCCCACTGAGATCGAGTTCTGGCAGGGAAGGGAAAACCGGCTGCACGACCGGTTCATGTATAAGCTGGGTGCAGACCGTACCTGGTCCATAGAGCGGCTGGCTCCATGAGCACCGGTTTCGCTACCCCTTGATGACAGCCAGCGGTTCCAGGACATCGATGATATCGACCAGGTCCCGCTGCCGCTGCATCACCGTTTCGATGTTTTTATAGGCCCCGGGAGCCTCGTCCAGATCCTTTTTGTGGCGCAGGCTGTGCAGGATCCTCTTGTTCTCCAATTGCGCTCTCTCCCGGCCTAGATCAAGCTGTCGCTGAGCCTGTTTCCTGCCCATTTTCCTGCCTGCGCCGTGGGAGCAGGAGTTGAAGCTTTCGGGGTTGGATTTGCCGCCGACGATAAAGCTCTGATTACCCTGCGACCCTGGTATTATCCCGGTATCTTCGGTCATCGCCCGGGTCGCCCCCTTGCGGTGGACATACACCTTCTTGCCGAAATGACTCTCCAGGGCGGCGTAGTTATGGGCAATATTGATCGGCTCGGCAAATTCGATGTCGGCCGAGACTTCCTGCCCGAGTGCTTCCTGAACGCGGGTTCTCATCATTGCCCGGTTGGCGTGGGCGAAATCGACGCAGTAGCACATCTCCCGATAATAAATGTGTCCCGGTTTGTCGTCCATGGGCAGGTAGGCGAGTTGCCAGGAAGGGGGAATTGGCGCTTTCCAGCGCTTGTTCAGACTGACGGCGAGCTTGTTGTAATGGTTGGCAACCCGAAATCCGAGGTTGCGGCTCCCGGAGTGGATCATTAACCAGATTGCCCCGTCTGTTCCCTTCTGTATTTCGATGAAATGATTGCCTCCCCCGAGAGTGCCCACCTGGGCTCTGGCATTTTCGTATTCGGAGCGCACGATCGGCAGATCATCGATTGACTCTGTTTCCGGCATGCAGTGGTGAGGTTGGACCTTTTTGTGATGTTTGAAACCCAGAGGCACGGTCTGCCGAATGGCTCGCATGACTTTTTTGAGCCGGGGCTCTTCGATGTCCGTCAGCGATGTTTTAACGGCACACATGCCGCAGCCGATATCGACCCCGACCGCATTGGGGACGATTACCCCGTCAGCGGCCAGTATCCCTCCGATGGGCATGCCGAAGCCGAAATGGGCATCGGGCATGATGGCGATATGGTGAAAGGCAAAGGGCAGATTGGCGAGGTTTCTGGCCTGCTGCAGAGCACCTTCTTCCATGTCGTCAAGCCATAGTTTGATAGGTATCTTTTCGCTGTCCAGAGTTTTCATCATGGCTTGTCCTGAAGAGTCGAGAGCTTACTTGATATATTAAGCAGAACGATCTGCAGAGCAAGCAGGTTCAGAACCGCGCTTCTGAGCGGAATTCAACGATAGGGCCGTCATCGGGATGGGTAAACGAGAGAAAGGAGGAATGCAGCAGCATGGGATCGCCCTCTTTGCCGGATCCGTAGAGACGGTCGCCGATGATCGGTGCGTCAAGACCGCGAGGGCGGGCGCTGTGAACTCTGAGCTGGTGGGTTCTGCCGGTCAGGGGAGTGCAGCTGAGGCGGGTACCGCGGGGATCGTGGCCAATTCTTTGCCACCGCGTGAGTGCTTCCCTGCCGTTGACTGGATCATAGATCTGATAAGGGCGCTTGTCCGGCCCCCCCCGGCCGGGCACCGCCAGAAGGTCGCCCGGCTTGTCGACGACCAGGATGGGGCGGTCGCAGCAAAGTAGGTGCAAATCTGCGTACCTTGCTAGATCGAGGCTGCACCGCACAGTAGAAAGCCCGGCAGCGGCCTGCATTTATCGCCGCAGGCCCGACAGAATCCGCCGCCGCCTTCACTTTCTGGTGGTGTATTAGCCATGGGGTGAGTAGGTTATAAATGATTTGATCTCGCGCCACAAGAATCAACATCTACAGGATTTCAAGATGACCGAATCTCCTTTTTACAGGCTCGATCCCGAGGCCATTCTGAGCTCCATTGAGCGGGCCACAGGACGTCGTCTCCTCAATGTCTGCCGGCCCCATGCGAGTTACATAAACCGGGTCTACGAGGTGCAGGACGAGGAGGGGAACTTTCTGGTGGCCAAGTTCTACCGGCCCGACAGGTGGAGCCGGGAGGCCCTGGAGGATGAGCACAAATTCGTGGCCGACTGCGCTGAGCGCGAGCTGCCTGTCATCTCTCCGCTGCCGCTTGCCGGCGGCACCTCGCTGTCCTCCTGCGAGAATATCCTGTTTGCCGTCTACCCCCGCTGCGGCGGCAGGCTCGTGGACGAGTATACCGACGAGCAGTGGCTCGAGCTAGGCCGGCTGCTGGGCCGCCTGCACGCCGTCGGCGGTCTTGGCCAGGCACCCGGCAGAAACAGGCTGCACCCCCAGCAGACAAGCCGCACGCAGTTCGACTACCTGCGTGCCAACGACCTGATTCCCGCCCACCTGCTCCCCGAATTCATCGATGTGGTCGACGAACTGCTGGAAACGATCACTCCGCTTTTCGAGGGAGTCGACGTTATTCGCCTGCACGGCGACTGCCACACCTCGAACCTGATCCACCGGCCTGGGGAGTCATTCTTCATTATCGATTTCGACGATATGGTGGTCGGCCCTCCGATCCAGGATTTGTGGATGCTCCTGCCCGGCTACCTGGAAGACTCGCGGCTCGAACTGGCCCTGCTGCTCGAAGGCTACGAGCTGTTTCACAGTTTTGAGCGCTCCACCTTGACGCTGGTCGAACCGCTCAGGGCCATGCGCTTTATCCACTACATGTCCTGGTGCGCCAAACAATATATCGAGGACGGCGCCACCCTGGTTAATGACGATTTCGGCTCTCCTGCCTACTGGCAGAAGGAGATCGCCGACCTCAAGGATCAGGCGCGGGTGATAGGCGAAGGTCTGGGAAACGCACTCAGCTGAAGAGCCGGGAGATCCGCTGGAAGACGCTGAGATTGTATTTTCTGCAGACTCGCACCATTTCCCTGAAA
>JARFQM010000147.1 GCA_029287755.1 Desulfofustis sp.
GAGATATCCTCCAGCTACAAGCTTGAACACAATCTGTTCAGCATCATGTCGCGCAACAACCTGGAATCGGGATTCAAGCGCGGCGCTCTGGAGCTGATCTGGAGTTTTACTCTATTCAAATGCCCCTACATCAAGGTGTAAGTCCAGTATTTTACCTGGTACGTCGAGTCACTGATCGACTACAATCATTATGTCAACACCATCGGCCTGGGACTGTCGCTTACCGATTGGCTGTGAGCCGTGTCATATGCAGTTGAAAGACGACATTCAGCTAGACTTAGGCAGGGAGGGCATTGTCTTAGAAGAGCCAGGAGACAGCAGCGAGTGATATCCACAAAATCGTGAGATTGAGCCCCACACAAGCGAAAGAGAGATTAAAATGGATAGCAACTTAGTGCGTTACATCATTGTCGGATTTTTAATTTTCGCGGTCATACTTGGTCTTGGTCGCCTCAGACTGTATCAAGAGGCCTCACGATTAAAACGATCTGGAATAATTTTTGTGGCATTGTTTATTGTGTTGACCATTTTCTACATGATTTGGCCGTCTGGCGTCTAATAGTTCGTAAAGTCCTTATAACAGAAGAAAACATTAGTATGGAAGTTGCGATGAGGTCAGCGAAAAAAACAATTTTGCTGGCGGTCATGCTGGCAGTACTTTTCCAGGGTGGCGGGGGCCTGGCCAAGACCGATTTTGCTGAAGATCTGGCCGGAACATCCTGGCGTCTGGTGCAGATTATGTCGATGGACGACACCACCTATACGCCCGATGATCGCTCGCGCTACACCCTGATGTTCAAAGCGGACGGCAGCGTACAGATACGGGCGGACTGCAACCGCGGCACCGGCTCATGGACGTCGGCCGAGCGGAGCGCACTGACTTTCGGCCGGATCGCCGCCACCCGGGCCTTGTGTCCGCCGGATTCGCTGCACGACCGCTACTTGGCCCAGTTTCCCTGGGTACGCAGTTACGTACTGCAAGACGGCAATCTATTTCTGGCAACCATGGCCGACGGATCGATCGTCGAGTTCGAACCGGCGCCTCCGGCCGCAACCGTCTACGGTGAAGAGATCCGCACCGCCGACGCCGAAGAGATGCAGGCCGAAGTGCTGACCCGGTTATTCGATGAGTACGCAAAACAGCACGGCGTAGTGGCCTCGGACGGTGAGATCGACGCCTTCGTCAGCACCATGCAACGGGGGAAGCGCGCCAGAGGATTGACCGCCGAAGAAGATCTGACGCCTGAGGAAACCGCTCAGGCCGCGCAGATGCAGCGTGACATGGGCCGGGCGATGATCAGGCAGTGGAAGCTCAACAAGGCGCTGTACGACCAGTACGGCGGCCGCATTATCTTTCAGCAGTTCGGCCCCGAGCCGCTCGACGCCTACCGCCGCTATCTCGAAGAGCGTAAAGCCGCCGGCGACTTCGAAATACACGATAAGGCTATGGCCGAGAAGTTCTGGCGCTATTTCACCGACGACTCTCTGCACTCGTTCTATGAGTCCGGCAGTGAGGAAGAGGCGCGGGTGTTCTCCACTGCCCCTTGGGAGTAATTGAGTGTGGTTCCACCTTCTGAGTTCAAGTTTTGAGGGCTGTTTGAAACCGACCAGCTATCTTCTCGTCTTCACTCTGTTGTCAGGACTGCTCTTTGCATCCGCATCACTCGGATCTGGGCACGACAGCGGCTCCAGCGCAACCTCTGCTCCCGCCGCCCCCGAGGACGGCGGGCCGCGCAACTGGGAAGTGACAGCCAGGCTCAACCTGCGGGAACAACCTTCCACCGCGGCATCTATCTTGACCACCTACGCACCTGGTTCAATTCTCGATAATCTGGGATGTCAGCTGGCAGGCGGCCGGGCCTGGTGCGATGTCCAGCGACTGGGCGGCGGTCCGCGCGGATATGTTTCGGCCGACTACCTTGAGCCCGCGGTATCGCCCAACGGCGCCGCCATGACCGGTCCCGACGACTCGGCTCTGCGGGCCGGCCAGGGTGAATTCGATGCCAAAGGGAAAATTCTCTGCACCCAACAAAAAAAGCAGCCAGCCCAGTGGTGTGATTTCGGCGTGGCCCGGGCCGGTGGCGGGTACGCCACGGTAGTCGTCACCAAACCGGATGGCCGTTCCCGGGCCATCTTTTTCAGTATGAACCTGGCCATCGGTGCCGATACCAGCCAGGCGGACGGCTACCCTGAATTCAGAGCAGTCAAGGAGGCGGATACACACATTATCCCCTATTTGGGTAGAGCACTACACTGTTACATTTACTAGCCAGGCTTTGTGAGTACTTTTATAGGATAATCCTTTAATCTCTTCTGCTTCATTTAATATTGCAGAAGCGAAGCCCTGTGGTTTCATGAAGGATGAGGGAGAACAATGAAGGAACAAGGGAAATGGTCACTATTTAGCTGTTCAACTGGCAAAAAGATCAACACCCAAACGTCCAACTTTCAAGAGGAGGCCGCACATGAATGGGAAGAATGAACTGCAAAAAACATCACGGCGCACCTTTCTAAAAGCCGCCACTGCAGGTAGCGCTGCAGTAGCATTCGGCGTACCGCTTTTCGCAAAGCATGCATCAGCTGCTCCGACGACGATCAAGATGCAGAGCATGTGGGATGCAGGCACCTTGGGATACACTAAATTTAAGGATTTCTGCGACAGCGTCGGGGCTATGTCGGAAGGGAAACTGGTGGTAAAACCGTTTCCGGCAAAAGCCATGGTCGGCACCTTTGAGATGTTCGACGCCGTAAAAGCCGGCGTATTTGAGGCGATGCACAGCTCGGACACTTATTGGCCCGGCAAAATTCCGTGTGCGTCATTCTTTTCCTCTTATCCTTTCAGCATGGACCGGCCGGACCAGTGGGAGACCTGGTTCAATGAACTGGGAGGCAAGGAAATAGCCCGGGAAGCTTATGCACAGCACAACATGTACTGGCTCGGTCCCGTCCAGCATGGTGACAACATCATCCATTCAAAGGTACCGATACGCTCGTTTGAGGATTACAAAGGTAAAAAAATCCGCTTCCCCGGTGGAATGATCGCTGAGATTTTCCGGTCAGCTGGCGTTTCCACCGTTCTTCTTCCCGGTGGCGAGGTGTATCCTGCCCTGGAAAAAGGAGTTATAGACGGCGCCGATTTTGTTGGTGCAGCGATAAACTACAATCTCGGGTTCGCCGAGGTAGCCAAATATATCATCCTGGGACCACCTTCCACCCCCTGTCTCCACCAGCCCGTCGATCTTCAGAGTATAGGAATAAACATGAAGGTCTGGCAGGGGTTGCCGGAGCATCAACAGGAAATTCTCCGTATGGCGATCAGGGATTTCTCCTGGAACCAATATACTGCGGTTGAGGCTGCGGACAATGTTGCTTACGAGAAATTCAAGCAGGAGGGTGTCGAAATCATTCGGCTGAAGGACGCCGATATCGATAAATTTAGAAAGTTTGCTCCTGAACTCTGGGTCAAATGGGCGAAAAAAGACCCGCTCGCCATGAAAGCCTTCAAGTCGCAATGGGAATTCTTGAAATCCACCAGGGTCGGCTACTACTCTGATACTGATCTCGTCGACACCAAGGGAGCCAAGATCAGCTTGTAAGTCCTATCGATACAGGGGGAGTATTAACTCCCCCTGTACAAATAACTACTCAAGCTAGAACTGTATTGAGAGTGACGAGAATTATATGGGGCGGCTAAAAAAATATCTGACTGCGGTGGACAAGGTTAATCTGTTCACAGGTCACATAATGGTTTTCGTCCTGCTTCTGGCGGTTGCGGTCATCAGCTTTGAAGTGATCATGAGATATCTGTTCAACAGGCCGACAAACTGGGGCCATGAATCGATGACCCTTCTTTTTGCTATAATGTACGTCACATTAGGCGGATATTGCCATTATTACCGGGGACATGTCCGTGTCGACATTTTTTACTCCTATCTGCCGTCACGACTTAAAGCGGCATTAGATGTTTTTACCTCCCTGTTTTTCTTTCTCTATACACTCGCTCTCACCTACTACTGCTGGAAATTTTATTGGAGTTCCCAAACCATGATGGGGGGCGGGACCGTTCTCGGTATAACGGTGCCCGGCGAAATGTCCTTCACCGATTGGGGACCACCTCTCTACTGCGTCAAGTTTATGATGCCACTGGGCGGTATACTCCTGTTGTTACAGGGTATTAACTGGTTTATTCGCGATCTCCACTTGGCTGTAACAGGGAGGGAACTGCAGTGATCGAACTAAGTATTGAGTGGATTACGATTTTGATGTTCGGATCCATGCTCATCCTTATGTTTCTGGGCTTGCCCATCGCCTTTTCCACGGGTTCTGTCGGGGTGATTTTCACCGCCTTGCTGATGGGGCCGGACGCGATAGCTATCATCCCCACTAGGATGTTCGGCCTGATGAATAATTATCTGCTCGGGGCCATACCGCTATTCATTGTTATGGCCTGCATTCTTGAACGAGCTGGGTTGATATCGGACATCTACAATATGATCCATCAATGGCTGGGGTGGCTCAAAGGAGGTGTCGCCTCAGCTACAGTCGTTGCCTGTACGTTGATCGCCTGCATGGTTGGCATTATCGGTGCCAGCGAGGTCACCATGGGGGTGATTGCCCTGCCCGAGATGCTCCGCAGAAAATACAATAAATATATTGCCCTCGGATCCATTCTTGCGGGCGGAACCCTGGGCATTCTTATTCCACCCAGCATAATGCTGATCATTTACGGCATGATCGACCAGGTATCTGTCGGACAGTTGTACGCAGGCGCTTTCATGCCCGGCCTGATGCTGGCCGGTATCTTTATTATCTACATCACTGTCGTAGCCTACATCAAACCAGAAACAGGCCCACCGATTCCCAAAGAGGAGCGTGCAACATGGTCAGAGAAATTCAACCTCCTCTTTCCAATCATTCCATCTGCAATTCTCATATTTCTTGTTCTCGGCACCATCATACTTGGAATCGCCGCTCCGACCGAGGCGGCCGGGGTCGGTGCCCTGGGTGCCCTGCTCATATCTCTGTCACGCCGGACCTTAACCTGGAAGAATACTGTTTCCGCCTGTCTTCAGACCATGAACACCACCGCCATGGTCCTGTGGATTATGTTCGGCGCCAACATCTTCGTGGCTCTTTATGTGATGGTTGGCGGCGGAGACTTTGTCCAGGAGATGCTCCTTGGCTCGGGGCTTGGTAAATGGGGCGTCCTAATTTCCATGCAGATAATGCTGGTTATTCTGGGAGCCTTCATGGACTGGGTGGGAATTTTCATGCTCTGCATCCCCTTGTTCGGCCCCATCATCAGACAACTGGGCTTCGATCCCATCTGGTTTGGCGTACTGGTGGCAGTGAATATGCAGTTGTCGTTTCTGACTCCTCCATTTGGCTATGCATTGTTTTTCCTGAAAGGGGTGGCGCCGCCCGAAATCACCACCAAAGATGTCTGGCTGGGGGCAATTCCTTTTGTCGGGCTGCAATTCATCGGTCTGGTGCTCTGTATGGTATTTCCAGAGATTATTTTGTGGCTGCCGAACCTTCTCTTCAATCGATGATCTAACTATGAAGCAACGAAAAATAATCTACCAGGCACACAAGGGTATTATCACCGTGTTTTACTCAGCACTCGCAGTCTGGACTCTCATATCTGTGCCTCTATTAATTGAAAAAGCACCGAGAATGGACACCTTGTGGCTTATCATGCTTACCTTAGTCCTATCTTTTACCTGGTATTGGTCGCTTGGGCTGATTTACGGAATTGAGATGTCGGAGGATGACGGAACTATTATCTTCAAGAGTTTCAGAGGGCGGGTGAGCTATGAATTTGGTGAAATTCGAAAAATCGAGGCGCCGCCGTCCAGAATCGAAATCGGCTTCCTGAGTTTTCGGTTTGCCAAACACAGCCACTACACTTTTTATAATTATTCTGAAAGTTTGAGAAAGATATTGACGACTTTGAGAAGCCGAAATCCCGGCATACAGTTTGTGAAGTTC
>JARFQM010000238.1 GCA_029287755.1 Desulfofustis sp.
CCCTGCGGTATGAAGTTCACCACCCTGGCGGGGGTAATGGGCGGAGGTGCTTCCTCGCCCGGCTTCGTCGGTCATTCCAAGTTCAACATCACCCAGAAGAAGTTCATCCTCGGGGACGGCGGCCTGCTTCGCCTGGTATGGATGCCGAAGGTACTCAAGGATGAAATCTATGATCGCCTCAATGCCCGCGGGGCAGAGATGGGTGTCGAGAATTTCGCCGACATGATCGCCGATGAAACCGTCGGTATCACCGAGGACGAGATCCTGCCTTTCCTCCAGGAGAAAGGACATCCGGCACTGAACATGGATCCGATTATCGCCTAATAAACCAACGGGCCCTGCCGGCCGCCTGATATCGGCGGCCGGCACTATGTGCACGACCCGAACAACAGAAAGGAGAGCAAAAAAATGGCATTAACAGGAATGCAGATTTTCAAACTCCTGCCGAAGACGAACTGCAAGGAGTGCGGAGTGCCAACGTGTCTTGCCTTTGCCATGAACCTGGCATCGGGCAAGGCAGAGCTGGACTCCTGCCCCTACGTTTCCGAGGAGGCCCGGGCTCAACTGGAAGAGGCGTCAGCACCGCCGATCCGTCAGGTTGCAGTCGGAAAAGGCGTTCGCGCGGCGAAAACAGGTGGTGAGACGGTTCTGTACCGGCACGAGAAAACCTTCTACAACCCGACCATGTTCGCTGGTCTGATCACCTCAGACACTGCAACAGCCGATGTGGAGACCAAGTTGAAGTGCTGGAACGCTCTGCAGTACGAGCGTGTCGGCTTGAACCTGCGGCCCGAACTGGCGGCGGTGAAGGATGTCAACGGCGATAAGGATGCGTTTGCGGCGCTGGCCAAACTGGTGGCCGAGACCTCCGAGTTCAACCTCGTATTGATGAGCGAGGACGCCGGAGTCATGGCTGCCGGCGTCGAGGCCTGCGGGTTCAAACGCCCGGTCATCTATGCGGCCACCGAGGGAAATGTCGATGTGTACGGCAAACTGGCCCTCGACAACGAACTGCCGCTGGTGGTCAAATCGGAGTCTATCGATGGCCTCATCGCACTGACCGACAAGCTCACCGGTATGGGGCTCAAGGATCTGATTCTCGATCCGGGATCGCGTGAGGTCAAGCAGGCGCTGGAAGACATGGTTGCCCTGCGCAGGGCGGCGCTCAAGGACGGCAACCGTTCGCTCGGTTTCCCGACCATAGCCTTTCCGTGCGAGATGGCGTCCAACCGTGACATGGAAGCGCTGATTGCCGGTATGTACGTGTCCAAGTACGGCGGCATCGTAGTATTGTCGGATCTTGACACCGAGGTACTTTTCCCCCTGCTGCTTGAGCGTCTCAACATCTTCACCGACCCGCAGCGGCCGATGACGGTGACCGAGGGCATCTACGAGATCGGCAATCCCGATGAGAATTCACCGGTGCTGGTAACCACCAACTTTGCCCTGACCTACTTCATCGTTTCCGGCGAGGTCGAGGCATCGAAGGTTCCCTCCTGGTTGTTGATCAAGGATTCTGAAGGCCTATCGGTGCTTACCGCCTGGGCGGCCGGCAAGTTCAGTGGTGATGATGTCGGCATCTTCGTGAAGAAATGCGGCATAGCCGACAAGGTTAAGCACACTGAGTTGATCATACCAGGGTATGCGGCGGCAATCGTCGCCGACGTCGAAGAGGAACTTCCCGACTGGACGATTACCGTCGGCCCCAGGGAAGCCGCACATCTTGCAGGATTCTTAAAAGCAAGGTAGCAGGAATCGTCCCCCGGAAATCCAGCGAGATTCGGGGGGCGCATTGAGCAGATTCAGCGGTTAAAATTAAGATTAAAAGGAGAGGCCATGT
Source organism: Desulfofustis sp. (assembly GCA_029287755.1). The sequence goes on from JARFQM010000238.1 coordinate 1,841, forward strand.
TACTTCACGGTGAAAGCCTGAACGTCATATCAAAGGTGATTGGTACCGCTTTCAAGGAGCGTGACGCCAAACCAATTCAGGAAGAAGCCCTTGATCAGAAAGAAAAGGGAATGGACTACATCGACATCAACCTCGGGCCAGCCAAGAAGGACGGTCACGAATTGATGCCGTGGGTCTGCCAGGTGGTCCAGGAAGTGGTGCCTGATATTCCGCTGCTTCTGGATACGTCCAACATCGCTGCCATCGAAGAGGGACTCAAGGTCCTGAAGCCGGCGTCGCAGCCGCATATCATCAACTCGATCATGGCGCGGGCTGAACGCTACGAGACCATGCTGCCGCTGTGCAACAAGTATGATGCCGACATGGTCGCTCTGCTCTGGGGACCGGACGGTCTCCCCAGAGATGAGAACGAACGAGCAGCCCTGGCGGTTGAGTTGATTTACGCAGCCAACGAGGCAGGCGTGGAGAATGAGAGGATCTGGGTTGACGGCATCGTTACTCCGGTCAATATTCAGCAGCCGCAGCTGGTCAGTCTGCTCAACTTCATGATGATGCTCGAAGATATCGCCCCGGGTGCCAAGTCCACCTGCGGTCTGTCTAATATCTCCAATGGACCGCCAGTGGAGCTGCGCCCGATTCTCAACACCACTTATATGGTCATGCTCGAGCGCTACGGCATGAAGGCCGTGATCAGCGATCCACTGGACACCAACCTGACCGCGGTGGCCAAAGGTCAGCGTCCTGAAATCGTCGACATCGTCCATCAGGCCATGGACGGTACTGCGCCGGATCCGTCCACCCTCGACAAGGAACTTGGGGATTACGTCAAGACCGTCAAGGTCATCATGGGCGAGACCCTGTTCTCCGATTCCTATCTGGAAATCTGATCACCTAAAAGGGACGCAATACCCACTGTGTCCCTTTTAGTACCTCGAACGCGACGGTTGAACAATTTTGTTTCGGGGGACACCGATGCTTTTGTCTCCCCTGCCTTTCACCGGTTGCCATTGCACGAAATCAGAGCCCTATTCTAAAAAGAATGGGGCTTTTCTCTTTTTCGTGATTAATTTTGCTCGGAATGTGATGGGCAACAAACAATTTCTTAAATGGTGCACACAATGACTAAGTCGAGGGAAAGCGGCGGCGAGGGCTGGCTCTGGGTGGTGGTCAGTGACAAGGACACTGACGGACACTATCTTGGCCTCTACGATAAGGGCCAGGATATGAATTTCATTCCGGCCTTTGAGAGCAAGGAAGCGGCCAACGATTGTTTCCTTCAGCTTCCCCGGGAAAAGGGGAAAAAATATGAAGTCCAGGCCGTCCATATCGAAGAGCTGAGCAAAGATGCCGAGAAAGCCGGGTTTGGTGTCGCCATTGTCGACGGCGACGGCAAAATCGTCAAGTAAGCAACTGCACGCCACAAAATTTCCTCTTTGCCGAGGAGTGCCATATGGGTTTAAAAATAGCCATCGGCGGCAAGGGCGGGGTCGGTAAAACTACCGTTTCAGCCTTGTTGGCCCGCAGCTTCGCCGCCAACCGGGACAACAATGTCATTGCCATCGATGCCGATCCGGTGTCCAACCTGGCCGCTGCGCTGGGCATTGACGAGAGTGTCCCAATTACCCCCATTGCTGAGTTGAGGGACTTGATCGCCGAGAGGACCGGGGCCGAGCCAGGTACCATGGGCGGTTTTTTTACGCTCAATCCCAAGGTCGATGATATCCCTGAGCGTTTCTCACGGGAGCGCGACAATGTCAAGCTGCTGGTGATGGGTACGGTGCAGCAAGGCGGCTCGGGCTGTATCTGCCCCGAAAGCACGATTTTGAAGGCGCTGATGACCCACCTGGTCCTCTACCGTGACGACATCGTCCTGATGGATATGGAAGCAGGGATCGAACACCTGGGCCGGGCTACTTCGTCTTCGGTTGATGCCCTGGTGATTGTCGTCAACCCCGGCGCACGGAGCAGGGTGGCGGCTGAGAAAATTCGGAAGCTGGGCAGCGATATCGGCATAAAGAAAATCGTGGTGCTCGGCAACCGGGTAAGAAACGGTGAGGACGAGGAGTTGATCAGATCCTCACTGGCCGATTTCGAGATTGTCGGATTCCTTCCGGAACATGATGAGATAATCGATGCAGACCGCTATGGCAGAAGGCCGTTCGATGACATTGCCATGGCCCCTCCGGAGCTCTTCTCCATCGTTTCTGAGTTGCAGAGGTACAAAACTAGTTCGCACCGATAGATGCTGTGTGGGCTCCGCACAGGGCGATAAGATCGGTCGGGGCGAGTTCGATTTCCAGCCCTCGACGTCCACCGCTGACCAGGATGGTCGGCCAGCCAGCGGCGGATTCATCTAGCACCGTCCGCAACCGTTTTCTCTGGGCCAGAGGACTCACCCCCCCGAGCACATAGCCGGTGGTCGATTCCACCTCCTTGGCGTCAGCCAGGGCGAGTTTTTTCACTTTGAGGAACCGGCCCAGCGCTTTCAGATTGAGCTGCCTGTTGACGGGGACCACGGCCACCACCAATTCTCCTCTGTCAATCTGCACGACCAGGGTTTTAAAAACCCGGCTCGGGTCCAGGTTCAATTTTTCCGCCGCTTCGAGGCCGTAGGATGGGTGGTCTGGATTGTGCTTGTAGCGGTGCAGGACATAACCGATTTTGCGTTTTTTAAGAAAATTAACCGCTGGGGTCATGGGCCGGTTTTTCTGAAAATGTAAAAAGGCCCCAGGGAAAACCTCCGTTTTCCGAGGGGCCTTGAACTTCGGGTGAAGACCTGGGGAGAGGCTCAGTCTTCGATATTGAAGCGGGCGACTTCTTTATCTCCCGGGATATACTCCCCGACCGGTACCAGCTTTTTATTGAATTTTGCGCAGTCGACGATTACTCGCCAGAGCGCATCCAGATCCTTTGCTTCCTGCGGATTTTCCGGGGTTAATTCTACCAATGATTTGTCTCGGGTTATTTTCATAACTCCCTCTCCTTTGTAGTTCGTTCAAAATCTGGTGTCTTTCTTACTTGTCTATCATCATACCACGTTAAAACCAGTAAAACGGGGTCAACAAAATCTGTGAAACGTGACCGTGCCTGTGTGAAAAGACATAGATAATCAATAAATCATTATACAAAAATTGCCAGTATCAATTTGCCAGGCTTCTCTCTATGGGGCAGAAGCGGTGAAAAAAATAGTGACAAGCCGATTCCCAGGGTTATTTTTCTCGGATGCAGAAGTAATTATAGCCACTGAAATGAATAAAAACAGGACCTACCATGAGCGCTTTCCACGCCGACTGCCAGCCCGTGTTGATAGGCAGTCTACCCCACCTGAATCACCATGATGCGGTCAGCCTGATTTTCGACCACACTCCGCAGATTCCAATCTGGCCGCAGCTCCCCCACCATCGGGAGGAGGGAATGCTTCTCCAGTTTCTGTCGGGACTGCCGGGCGTCACCCACAAGGAGACTAAAGTCTTTGTTGATTCTTCGAGGGAAGATTTCGAAACTGAATTCCTCTCTTTTTTTGAAGACTATCTGGGCGTGATCGAAGGCACCATGGAACTGAGTGATTCACGTTTTGTACTGGGTTCAAAGGAAGCACCAGGATTCGAGCTGTTTCTGGAGGAGGCCCGCCGGCGAAAAGATAACCTGGTGGCCCTCAAGGGGCAGATTACCGGGCCGGTGACCTTCTGTACAGGACTGGTCGACCAGCAGGGTCGGGCTTTGTTTTATGACGACCAGCTCCGGGACGCCGCCGTCAAGCTACTGGCGCTGAAAGCCAGATACATGACTAGAGAGATGGCCGCCATCAAGCAACGGCCGCTGCTCTTTTTCGATGAGCCCGGCCTGGCCGGGTTCGGTTCCTCGGCCTTTATCACCATTACTCCGGAAGACATCAAGGCGTGTCTGAGCGAGGTCTTTGAAGGCGTCAGGGAGGAAGGCGGGCTGAGTGGTGTGCACGTTTGCGCCAATACCGAATGGCCAGTCATTTTTGCTACCGGAGCCGAGGTGATAAGTTACGACGCCTATTCTTTTTTCGACAAGCTGGTGCTCTTTGCCGAGCACCTGAAAGCCTTTCTTGACAGGGGAGGCATTCTGGCTTCTGGAATCGTGCCGACCACGGCAGAATTAATCGATCGGGAGAGCACGGAAAATCTGGTCGATAAATGGCTGGAACAGCTCGGGCAACTGGAGGGGCTGGGGGTGTCGAGGGAGGTGGTAATCAAGCAGACCCTGATAACGCCGAGCTGCGGCACCGGTACGGTCAGTGAAGCACAGGCGCGGCGCGTCCTGGAGTTGACCAGGGATGTCTCCTCCGCGCTCCGGGAACGCTTCCTCTCATGAACAGTGAATTTCTGCGTCTCAGGTGGGCTCCCGCGGGTGAGGCCGACTGTGCGTGTCTGCTGATCATCCCCGGGCGGTCCAGCGAAGAGCCTGGCTACATAAAGGCGATTCATCCTTCGGGGGCTGTCAACAAGCATGAATTTCAGGCTCTGGCCCAGACCGGCTACTATCAGTTTCAGGACGATGAGCTTGATTATTGCCGGACGGCGGGACAGATAGAGGTGGTCCGCGGTGATGATAAAGAGTTCCTGGAGGATGGCATGGTCCTGTTCCGGGACGCCAGCGGTTCCATACGGGCGGTGGCGCACCAGTCGGCGCCCCTGAAGAGGCTGCTGGAAGCCACCAACCGTTTTTGCACGAGGTGGGTGAGGCTCGATATTTGAACAGAAATCCTGATTTTCCTGATAGCGGGAAGAAAATTAATTCGACTGGATTAAGTTAATCCGCTTATAGTCATAGCACGGCGTTCAACGGCACGCGTAAAACAGATAAAATCAAATGGTGACGCAATTTAATTGCCTCCCCACAAAGCCAGGATGGAATAGATATTCATGCAGCGGGTGAGCGTATTTCAGCAAAAAGGCAGCGGCGAAAGAAAAATCGAAGCGGTGAGAAAGTACGGCAGTGACGTGATCACCCTCGAGGTCGTCTCCATCGACGATGAGCTGCCCGCGATTATTGATGACACCAGCGTCTACCTGCCCACGGAGCTGCACGCCGACCTGGTGCTCGATTTTCTCACCCATAAGGATCTGTCTCTCGATCTTGCCGCCATCTGTGCGGCCGGCAATATTCCGGTGATTGCCTCGGGCAAGAAGCTGACCAATAAGTGGGTGCTGACGCCGCCCACCTGATGCGGGCTGCCAAGGCAGGAAGGTCTTGGTCACTATGGCGAGCGGTTCGGCGCCCCCGAGTTTGAGGTGGAAATAGAGGACGGCGTTATCAAGGACGTCCGGGTAATCCGTGGGGCCCCCTGCGGCGCCTCCTGGGAGGCGGCCAGGCGAATGCTCGGTGTCGACATCGAGGACGCCCCGAGGAAGATGGGGCTGGACACCCAGTTCTATTGTTTCGCCGACCCGGCCGGCTGGGACCCTATCCACGGCAAGAGCCCGGTCCATTTCGCCGGCAGGGTGCACAGCAAGGCCCTGGCCGACGCCGTCAAAAAAATACTCAAAGTGTTATAGTACCAATTCCTCACGACTACGATGGACAGCCGCAAGGACCGCTACTACTCACGCAACGTGTGTGGCGTCTCGACGGTTGAGTTCTTCTGGGGGCTTGGTTTTCCCATCGTCCTGGAATCCACTTTCCTGCAGCTTTTTCTGAAATCGCTGGGGGCCTCCAGCCTGCTCATCGGCAGTGTCCCGTTTCTTCTTATCACCGGTATTTCCTGCTTTCCTCTTTTTGCCAGCTACTATTCAAGGAATTACCGCCGCAAACGTCCCCTGGTGATAGCGTGTCACCTGGCGGCCGCCTTCATGGTGCTGGCCTTTGGCATCGTTTTGCTGGTGGTCAGGGATGCTGCCTGGATAGTGGTGCTCTTCCTGGTTTTCTACGCACTCTTCTCCATCGCTCTGGGCATCTGCATACCGGTATGGCTTAACTACCTGGTCAGAATCTTCTCAGAGGCCAAGACGGTGCCCGGACTTGGCTATATGATGATGTTCCAGAACATCGGCAAGATTATTTCCAGCCTCTTCATTCTCAAGGTGGTGGAAAAATATGCATTCTCTCCCGCTTCCTCGGCCTGGGTGTTCATGCTGACCGGCCTGGTCTTTGGACTGGGGGCCATCAGTTTTCTGCTGACCAAAGAAGAGCTCGACCCCGATGACCCGGAACCGGATGATACCTCCTTTGTTCAGCATATTCGCGAATCGTTTGGGGATATTGCCGCAAACCGGCGGTTTCTGCTCTTTCTGGCCGCCGATCTCGACTTTTATGTGATACTCACCGTATTTTCCTTCTACGCCAATTACGCCACCGGGTTCTACGGGGTGGCCCCGGCTATTGCCGCCGGTCTTTTCGTGGCCTGCATCTACGGTGGATCGATTACCGTCAATATCCTGCTGGGGACCATGGACCTGCTGTCTCTCAAGCAGAAGTTCATTCTCTCCAAATTCGTCACCTTGGCGCTGCTCTGTCTGTTGGTCTTCTTCCCATCCCCCCCGGCTTTTTTTGTGATCAGCTTCATGCTCGGATTTGTCCGGGCCATACGCAACGTCGTCTATCCACCTTCGGTGAAGCGCTTCGCCGCACGTACCGACGCCACACCCTATTTCTCGATGGCGCCGGTACTGACCCTGCCGTTTGCCGCCGGTTACCCGCTGCTCTTTGGCAAAATGCTCGATTACCTCGCCTGGCTGCAGCAGGACAGCTACCGGCTGCTTTTCGGCATCTCGGCCTTAATCATCCTGACAACTCTCTACCTGAGCTTTCAGGTCGACTACAGCAGTGGGCGGAACTGATCAGCAGACATTCTGCCTGGCCTTTAATGCCGCCAGAGTGGTCAGGTTGAAAATATTGCCCGGATTGGATCCCCGTTCGATAATGTGGGCCGATTTTTTCAACCCCACCAGGATCGGCCCGATGGTGTCGACTTCGGCCAGCCGCATAAACAGTTTATAGGCGATATTGGCCGCGTTCAGATCCGGAAAAATGAGAATGTTCGGTTCTCCTTTCAGGGCCGAAAACGGAAAAAGCTCTTCACGCAATTCGGTGTTGAACGCCATATTAGCCTGCATCTCACCTTCAACCTCCAGGTCCGGCGCCATCTCCTTGATCAGGGCGGTGGCCCGGGCAACTTTTGCTGCACTGGGGGTCTCGGAGGAACCGAAGTTAGAATAGCTGAGCATGGCCACCTTGGGGGTGATGTCGAACTCTTTGACAAAACCGGCAACCGAGACCGCGATGTCAGCGAGCTGTTGATCGGTGGGATCGATGTTGACGGCGGTGTCGGCAAAGAACAGTGTCCTGTTCTTGAAGACCATCATGTATACGCTGGCCACCGTCTTGTGTTCGGTGTTCTTGCCAATGCAGTGCAACAGCCGACGGACCGCATAGGGATAGGGCAGGGACTGGCCATAGACCATCGAGTCGACATCGCCGGTGCTCAGCATCATGGCGCCAAAGTAGCCGGTGTCCCGCCTGATCAGGTCCTTGGCGTAGGGCAGGGTGATGCCCTTGCGCTGCTTTCTCTTGAAGAATTCCTCGGCATAGCGATCCACCCGCTCTTTTTCCTGGTGAGGATCGACAATCTCGATCTGATGATCGGTCACTCCCTGGGCAGTCAGCGTCGCTTCGATCGATTTGCGGTCGCCCAGCAGAACCGGAATAGCGAGGTTCTCCTCCATGACACGGATGGCGGCCCGCACCACCTTTTTGTTATCCCCTTCGGGGTAGACGACCCGGACTGGTTCTTTCTTCACCCGATTGGCGATATAGCGAAGGATCGATTTTGACATGCCCAGGGTTGACTCGAGATGTTCGGTGTATTTGCGCAGATCCTCAATGGGCTTTCTGGCCACCCCGGTTTCCATTGCCGCTTTGGCGATGGCAGGAGCTATCCTGAGCAGGGCGCGCGGGTCGAAGGGGGTCGGAATAAGATACGTGGGGCCGAATTCGAAACGCTCTACTCCGTAGGCGCGCAGTACCCGGTCCGGCACTTCCTCCTTGGCCAGATCGGCAATCGCCCTGACCGCGGCGATCTTCATCTCGGTGTTGATCTCAGTGGCTCGTACGTCGAGGGCGCCGCGGAACAGAAAGGGAAAACAGAGCACGTTGTTGACCTGGTTGTGGTAGTCACTTCGCCCGGTGGCCATAATGCAGTCGGGCCGTGCTTCGACCGCATCCGGATAGGATATTTCCGGCTCCGGATTGGCCATGGCGAAAATAATAGGTTTGGCGGCCATCGTTTTCACCATGTCCTGGGTTAGAACTCCGGCCACGCTGACCCCGCAGAACAGATCCGCGCCGACCAGCGCCTCTGCCAGGGTACGGTGGGGGGTATCGTTGGCAAAGCGCTCCTTGTAAGGATTCATCGACTCGGTGCGGCCCTTGTAGATGGTGCCCCTGGAGTCACACATGATCAGGTTCTCCCTGGAGAGTCCCAGGGAGACGAACATCTGGGCACAGGCAATGCCTGCGGCCCCGGCACCGTTGAAAACGGCCTTGACTTCCTTGATATCACGGCCGGTAATTTCAATGGCGTTGAGCAAGGCGGCGCCGGTGATGATCGCCGTGCCGTGTTGATCATCGTGGAACACCGGAATATCAATCTTCCGCTTGAGCTGTTCCTCGATGTAAAAACATTCGGGCGCCTTGATATCTTCGAGATTGATGCCGCCAAAGGTTGGTGAGATCAACTCGCAGGTCCTGACGAACTCATCCGGATCTTCCGTATCAACCTCGATATCGAAGACATCGATGTCGGCAAATTTTTTGAACAGAGCGCCTTTGCCCTCCATCACCGGTTTACCTGCCACCGCGCCGATATTGCCCAGGCCGAGTACGGCCGTGCCGTTAGAGATGACGGCAACCAGGTTGCCCTTGGCGGTATACTCGTAGGCATCCTCACTGTTTTCGGCGATTTCCTGGCAGGGCCGGGCGACCCCTGGACTGTAGGCCAGTGACAGATCTTTCTGGGTGGAGAACGGCTTGGTGACCACCACCTCAATTTTCCCCTTCCTGCCGGTTCTGTGGTACTCAAGTGCTTCTGAATAGATATCGGTGCTCATGTTCCCTCTCGTGTAAGATAGCGGTTGATTGTGCAAAGACCGTAAAATTCTGGTAACACCAGATTTTAAAAAATCTTTTTAAATATCTTAATAATTGATTTCGCTTAGAATAATATTGGTAAGACCAGAAGTCAAGACGGATTTGTCTGGCACGATCTGCCCCATGGAAGTTCTGATTAGCAATGCTGCACCAGGATGACGCAGAATATGCGCCGCAGGCAATTGGCAGCAATCCGGCCTCTTCATCTTTGAACCGAGTGGCCGCGCAGCCAGCCGAAGCGGATAAAGAAGGTGGCAATAAGCAGGTAGCTGGCTGTTGCCGAAACGAGCATCGCCGTTCTCGATATCCCCATCTCCGCCAGTACAGCCTGCATCGCTGCGCCCGACCAATAGTTCCAGATGACAAAGGAGTAAATCGTAATCATTATTGAGTACCCCAGCAGCCCAAAGAAAAATGAGGTCAGCCTCGGGTCGCCCGCTCCCATGCTCATAAAAAAAAGCGCACAACAGAGAAAAAGCAGCAGCGCCCCCGCCAACGTGGCACCCAGTCCGATCTCGTGCTGCAGCTTTATCACCGTGAAGAAGAACGGATGCTGAGCCAGAACCGCTGCGGAGAGCAGTTTGGGGACCAGGGCGGCCACCGATCCGCAGATTCCACACCAGCTTGCAATCAGGTGGACAGTGTTGGCCGCTGGCTTCACATCCTTGCGCAGTAAGAGGAAGAAGACCAATTGAGCCACTCCGGCAAGGATATTCAAGCCTACGACAATGGCGATGGACAAAGGAGTGTACATGATGCTGGTCAGCAGGGAATCGGAGAGTTTAATTGCGTAGACATAGGTTACGCCGACAAAGGCAAGCTGGGCTGAGCGCTGTAATTGCATGGTTAGTCAGTTTAGTGAGGTTGATTGATTCAATTAATACGGTGGGGAGTCAGGTTTGGCCTCCAGTATCATCTCCACCAGTCTTTCCATTTCCAGTCCGCTGACGGGCTTTACCACCTGCTTTAACTCTTGTTTGGCTTCATGATAGGTCCCCGACCTGGACTTCAGCAGATCGAGGACCGTCGCCTGTTTTTCGGCCCGGCTCAGGACCGGAGGACGATCATCGATGCCAATCTCCTCCAGGGTGGCATCCACATCCAGGAAGCCTTTTTCCACGGCAATGCCACACAGTGCGCTCAGCAGACTTTTTCTCACCGAATGACTCTGAATTTTAAGCGTTGTGCTTCCCCATTCGGCCGCCAGCTTCCCTTCATGCAGTACGATCACGGCGCTGGAACCTATTTCCTTGGCGTAGAGGAGCGCCCGGGCAAGTTTCTCGAAAGACCAGCCGTCAGCGAGCGGGAATGAATACCTCAGAGAGCCGTAATCTTCTTTGATCAAACCGTTATTCCGCTCGGCTTCGGAAAAAGCCGGCACGGGTGCGAACAGGAGCTGGGTGAGAAAGGCTGCGCAGAGAAATTTTCTTAACAGAAAGTGCATTGGAGGCTTCCCCCTCAAAGTTTGAACAACGAGCCTTTGG
>JARFQM010000325.1 GCA_029287755.1 Desulfofustis sp.
GAACTATGTCTACCATGACGGCTCCATCTACTTTCACTGCGCCCGATCAGGAGAAAAACTTGACAATCTGAAGCGCGATTCCCGGGTATGTTTCGAGGTGGATATTCCGCTTGCCTATCTCGATCTCGACTATTATGGTGAGAACCCTGAGAGCTGTGGGGTGACGCAGTTTTATCACAGTGTCGTCATTCGGGGCCGGGCCGAGATCGTCAGGGACATCGACGAAAAAACGGCGGCGCTCGAGGCCCTGGTGGCGAGCCATGAGCCCGAGGGCCGCACCTTCCGGAAAATCACCGCGGCCATCAAAGCGGTTGGCCTCTGCGAAGTGGTGGCGGTGAGAATAGAGAGGATCAGCGGCAAAAGCGGGCTGGCCCAGAAGAAAAGTGACGAGGAAAAGAACGCGCTCAGCACCTTCCTGGAAAACAGGGGTCTGCCCGGCGACACCGAAACAGCGGCTCTCATCACTGGTAAAGAGAAGTAGAACAGATTGGATTGACTGGAACTTGAGCGGAGGGAGAGGGAGTTGGAAGCTATCAAGTCAACGGACATTGAGATATTCGGACTAATCAAGCAAGAGGAACAACGGCAGTGCGACAAAATCAGGCTGATTGCCTCGGAAAATTACGTTTCAGCCGCAGTGCTTCAGGCCACCGGTACGATTCTGACCAATAAATACTCGGAGGGATACGCCGGTAAGCGTTATTACGAGGGCCAGCAGATCATCGACCAGATCGAGTGTCTGGCCATCGAACGGGCCCGTACGCTGTTCGGGGCAGAGCATGTGAATGTCCAACCCTATTCAGGCTCACCCGCGAATGTGGCAGTGTATCTGGCTTTTCTGAATCCCGGCGATACCATCCTGGGCATGGCCTTGCCCCATGGCGGTCACCTGACCCATGGAGCCAAAGTCAGTATCTCGGGAAAATATTTCAAGGCCGAGTCCTATGAGCTGAACCGGGAGACCGGCCTGATCGACTATGACGCCATTCGTGAAAAGGCGCTTTCCTGCCGGCCGAAAATGATCATAGCCGGTCACTCGGCCTATCCCCGTCATATCGATTTCGCCCGATTCAGAGCCATCGCCGATGAGTGCGGGGCACTGCTCATGATTGACATGGCTCACTTCGCCGGCCTGGTGGCCGGCGGTGCCCACCCTTCACCCATACCTTTCGCCGATGTGGTTACCACTACTACCCACAAGTCCCTGCGTGGTCCCAGGGGCGCGATGATACTCTGCAAGGAGCAGTATGGCGAGGCAATTGACAAGGCTGTTTTCCCGGGCCTGCAGGGGGGGCCGCACAATAGCACCACGGCGGCCATGGCCGTGGCTTTTAAGGAGGCGGACAGCAAGGAGTTCAGAGACTATGCCCGCCAGGTGGTTGAAAACGGCCGCACCCTCGCTGAGACGCTGAACAGCAAAGGCTTCGATCTGATTACCGGGGGGACTGACAACCATCTTTTGCTGGTCGATCTCACCAGCAAGAATATTGGCGGCAAACCAGCAGCCAAAGCTCTTGACCAGGCTGGTATCGTCGTCAACTACAACACCATTCCATTCGATCCGCGCAAGCCCGGCAGCCCCAGCGGCATCAGGCTTGGCACTGCGGCGGTGACCTCCCGCGGTTTCGGGGAGAGGGAGATGATCCAGGTTGGCGAGTGGATTAACGAGGTAGTTGCTGATCCGGAGAACCAGCCCCTGCTGGCCGATATCGCCGAACATATCGCCGACTACTGCAGGGACTATCCGCCGCCCGGCATCGACGTCTAACGGGCGTGGCGACGGTGCTCAGGCCTGGGGCAGCGGCGAGGTCGCTTTCAACCTGCTGATGATGACAAAGGCCAGGGCGGCACGCTCGTTTCTGGTCAAATCCTGCTCCAACTTCTCCAGCGCGGCCTGTATCTTTGCAGAAGATCCGGGTTCCTGCTCGGTCAGGCGCCAGGCCTCGGCCATCTGCTGTTCATTGATGCAGTGAACCGACTTGCCACCCATCAGGGGTATGGTTTCATGTGCCACAGCTCATCACCCCCTTGTCCAGTTCAGGAAATCCGGCCAGGCCGAAACTGGCCCCGCAGCCGCAGGAAGACTCATTGCTGGCGTTGTTGAAACGAAAACCGGCGGTAATCAAGTCGTTGGAATAGTCGATGACGAGCCCCAGAAGATAGGGAATCGATTCAATATTGGAAACGATATCGATGCCGTTGTGGCTCTCGAGCACTTTTTCAGCGCTGTCCATCTCCGAGTCGATCTCGGCATCGTAGGTCATCCCGGCGCAGCCCCCGGTTTTGACGATTACCCGCAGGAATTTGCCTTCTCCGGCTCCCTGGCTGCGAAGCATTTTCTCAGCATTTTCAGTAATATTTACCATAATGATTCAGGTTCATGAGTTGCATTGGTTATCTTAGTTTGTGTACCACGTTGTCGTATCCATATAATAGGGCAGATTGATAAAAATAAAAGGTTCGACATTAAATAAAACGATTAATTAGTGTTGAAGCATTAATCATCTGAACTAATGGTTTCCCATTATCGGGCTATAGGCCAGCAAGTTCAGTGTCCCTAGTAACGCATCGGTGGTCGCCCATGCCCGATCTGATGTCTCTTGCCCGGTGGTATTGATCACTTAACTGGGTTTACCTCCATCGAAACGTGCAGTCACCATGATGAACTGGAAGGATGAACTTTTCACCAGAATGATTACATTTAGCGCTGATTAACAGAAGAATGAAACCCGCCTTAAATAAACGAGGAATATATGGGACGAGACAAGCTGTCTGAACTGCGAGAGGAATGGTACAGCGAATCTGACGAAAAGCCCGAAACCGTCGAAGAAGAAGTGGACGACGAACTGCTGGCTCTGAACATTCTGTTCAAGTCACGCGGCGTCACTGTTGCCGGTGAAGACAGTGTCAAAGTGGAGTCCGATGATCCTGATGATAGTGCTGAACCCGGTAAAGAATAGTAGACCCAGATAAGCCTGGCAATTTCCGTTTAACAGCCCACCCAATTTTGTGAAGCGCTTGTGAATTGACTGCTTCTGCTGCGCCAGGCTCACGATTCTAATACTCTGGTAAGCAGTTATTTGTTCAAAACATCAGGGATTGTTTATTTATCGGGGGGCCTGGTAGCCTCCCAGACAGCCCTGGGGCGAGAGAACAATCTGCCAGACTTGATTCCGGCGGGCCCTGAATGAGCCGGCGCAGGAGAGCAGATAATATTTCCACATGCGGTAGAAACGTTCATCGTAGGCCGCCTTCGGCAGGCGCTCGAAACTGCTGTCGAAATTTCTGAACCAGTGCCTCAGGGTGATGTCGTAATCGGTCCCGAAACTGTGCCAGTCTTCGATGACAAAGAGCCCTTCCGCAGCTCCAGTAATCTGTTTGGCGGAAGGCAGCATCGAATTGGGAAAGATATAGCGGCTGATCCATTTATCTATGGTGGGGCCCGATTTGTTGCGGCCGATGGTGTGCAGCAGGGCCAGACCATTGCTGGTCAACAGACTTTTCTGCTGCTCCATGAAGGTTCGGTAGTTTTTGTGCCCCACATGTTCAAACATGCCGATCGAGACAACCCTGTCGAAGGTTCCGGTCAGCTCCCGGTAATCCTTGAGCTCGATAGCCACCGGCAGACCCCGACAATGATCCCGGGCATACTGCGCCTGCTCCCTGGAGACGGTAATGCCGACCACCTGCACGCCGTAATTTCTGGCGGCGTAAGCTGCCATGCCGCCCCAACCGCAGCCGATGTCGAGCAGCCGCATGGAGGGCTCGAGCTGCAGTTTTCGACAGATGAGTTCCAGTTTTGCTTCCTGGGCCTGATCAAGTGTGGATGCGTTTTTCCAATAGCCGCAGGAATAGATCATCAACTTGTCAAGCATGTGTTCGTAGAGGTCGTTGCCCAGATCATAATGGTGGCGGCCGACCTGAAATGCCCTCGAGATTTTCTGTTGGTTGACGATTCTGGCCTTGAGGGCGGATACCCCGTCTCGCCAGGTCAAGGACTGCTCGTAGAGTTTGGCCCGAAAAATCCGGTAGAAAAGCTCATCCAGGGCTTCGGCATCCCACCATCCGTCCATATAGGACTCGCCCAGACCCATTGATCCTTCGGCCAGGACCCGGGCATAGAAGCGGTCGTCGTGGACCTGCATGTCCCAGGGACGGGAACCGCCAATTTTGATGTCGGCTTTGTTGAGGATGTACTGGCAGCGCTCTTTGAGATCAAACGCGTCTAATTGGATTTTTACTCTGCTGGCCGGGTGACCATGCAGGTGCGGCATGTTGAAAAAGCGATCGTAGAAACTCATGACAGCAGATCTATCCTTGTGATTCCAAGAGCGAGCGATACCCCCGCCGATTTACTTTTTCTGTTGTATCAAAATAAATACTAATCCCTCCCAAGTCAAACCCGGGAAGGAGGGACCACTGCCTCTGTCTTAACCTAGCCCGTATACGTCAACTGAATGTCAGACTCCGCTTTTAATTTGACGCTTAACACCTCTCAAAGGCCGAAGAGAGAATATGAGCGCACTGATTACAGTGTCCCAGACAAAGTCAACAAGGAGTGCAATGATGAATGTGAGAACCCTGATTTTAACCGTTTTATGCACGGTAGCTCTGGCTGTTTCGATCAGTCAGGGATTTACCGCGGAACAAAATGTGGGAATGGCGCAAACCGATCAGGCGGATTCTGAGGTTGTTGTAGCCGAAAAAATCGACATCAACCAGGCTGACCCGGATGAGCTTACCAAGCTGCCGGGAATAGGAACCAGTACGGCAGCAAAAATATCCGCTTACAGAGATGCGAACGGACCATTCAAATCGCTCGACGAACTGCTCAATGTGAAGGGTATAGGACCGGAGAAGCTCAAGAAAATCCGAACGCTGGTCACTCTTTCCTAAGGGGGCGCCAGCATAAAAGCACCATGGCGGCAGGGCATGCGGCAATTGCCGTGATGCCCTGCGCGTCTCTTTCAGTTCGACACTGTAACATCAACTATCTGTTTCGCCTTAAGGTTCCATCCAGGGTGGGAGTGATCGGCGAAACACAGGCATTGACAGTGCTTTGCCAGGGAGCCGAGCACGGTAAGGGGGTCCTCCCTGGGTGTGCCGGGTCCCACTGCGTCGAAACAGTCAATAAGCAGGACAGGTGCGCCCTGGGCATCGTTGTCACCTGCGTGGGAGTGTGGGAGTCTCTGCAGCTCTTCGCCGTATCGCAGGGAGATAAATTGCGGCAGCCGCCGGACCATTATGGCACGAGCTTCGGAAAACCTGCTGGCGCGGAGCACTTTCTCGACGAGGTCATTAAGGCCGTCACGCTCAGGCAGGCCCGCCAGCCAGGTGGCCAGTTGCTCCGCCAGGGATCCTTTGATGCGATCAGTTGGCGCGGTTTCAGCCAGCAAACGATAAATGTGCGGGGCATCGGCTCTCTCTGGTGACTCGCGGTGCAGCAGATCTTTTATGTCTTCGGACACTTCGCTCCAGCGGCTGGAACTGGCGATTTCAACAAAATTGATCCAGCGGGAGTAATCGAGCCTCCTGCCCACTTCAACCCGATCAGTCGCATAAAGGGGCCGACTAATGGCACCGAGTTCCTTGACCAATGAGGCCGGGGTATCGAAAATGCCGAAAACGATGGTTCTTTTTTCCGGTGCGATGACTCGACGAAGGCCGCTGGCCGAAACCGTCTCCAGAGGCAGATCCTTAAACGGCTGATTGATCCGGCAATCGAACGGCGGGTTTAGGCACTGAATCGCTTTGAGAGCGTGCTCGCCGGCCAGTCTGTTGGGAAAACGCAGCAGGGTGACGGTGGTGCTCAGCATCACCCAGTCGGTCACCGGAAAGCAGCCCACCCCTCTTATTTTCAGTTGCCGCAGGCGCATGAATCGTTGAGCTTTCGCCTCAGATGTGCATGGTTTTCGGCAACAATTATTGTTTCAGTGCTTCAGAGGTCAACATATCGATGCCCATGGGCTGCATCCAGGCAGGATAGGTCGGCTGCAGCGCCGTCAGTTCCTCGATGGTTCGAAGATCTTCCTGGTCGAGGGTAAGCTGGGCCGACTGCAGATTGTCGTCCAGCTGCTCGAGCTTGGTTGCCCCGATCAGAACGCTGGACACAAAGGACCGCTGCATCACCCAGGCCAGCGCCACCTGGGCCATGGAGGCCTGATGTTTCTCGGCGATGGGTCGGAGCGCCGCCACCACTTTATAACCCTTGTCGATATCAACCGGGGGAAAATCAAATTTTGCCCGTCTGCCGCCTTCCGGCACGGGATTTTCCTTTGAGTATTTACCGCTGAGAAAGCCGGAAGCCAGAGGGCTCCAGGTCATCAATCCCAGCCCGTTGGCTGCCAGAAAGTCCTGGTATTCTCCATCCAGATCACGGCCGAGCATCGAGTAGTACATCTGGGCGCCGGCCATCGGGGTAAAGTGCTGGCTGAGCTGGAGATCGATCATCCGCTGCGCCTTCCAGGCCGGATAGTTGGAAAACCCCGGATAGCGTATCCAGCCTTTCTGAACGGCAGCTTCCAGGGCCCTGGTCGTTTCTTCCAGAGGGGTCCACGGATCGGGTATATGAAGGAAAAAGAGGTCGATATAATCGGTGTCGAGCCGTTTCAGACTGTTTTCAATCGACTGCAGGATGTAGCGAGAGGACAGGCCTGCCGAAATGATCGAGTCGCCGCTTCTGAAGCCGCATTTGGTAGCGATCAGCACATCCTGTCGCTTGCCCTTCAAAGCCTTGCCGAGCATCACTTCTGATTGGCCCGAGGTATACATGTCGGCGGTGTCGAAAAGATTTACCCCGGCGTCGATGCAGGTATGTACCATTCTGTCCGCCAGGTATTGATCCACTTTGTTGACCAGCTCACCAACCAGCACCCCTTCTCCGAAGGTCATGGCGCCGAAGGCGAGTTTGGACACGATTAAACCGGTATCTCCAAATTGTGCATAGCGCATGGGGGTCACCTCAATTTGTGATAGATTAATCAGTAGCGCGGAAACATCCCGATGAGACGATGTCGAAAAAACAATAGTCAGCATCGTTGGTAAATAAAGGTGCGCTGCCGGGTCATTTGTCAGCCCCGCTTATCGAACATTCTGGTTTTTCAGCTGAATTTTGCATTCCAAGCACCCCGTCCGCACAAATGAACGAGGGGCCGGGCCTGCGTCCGACAATACGGCCAGAGGGGATGGATTGGACTTATGGGGCCATGTATAGTACAAAACCATCATCCTGCAGCCACGGACCGGCGGGGGATTCACTTATGGAATGAGGCGACCTCATGGAGACCATCGAGAAGGTGTCGGTTCACGGCGGGCACAGCGGCCAGTTCTGCAGCCACGCAACCGACAGCCTGGAAGACATAGTAAAATCCTATATTGCCGGCGGTTTCAGCTGGGTCGGCATCACCGAGCATGCGCCGCCAATAAATGATGCGCTGCGCTATGCCGATCAGGCCGAGGCGGGGCTGACGTCCGCCTTCCTGCTCGAGCAGTTCGGCAGCTATATGAGAGAATGTCGGAGGCTCCAACAAAAGTACCAGCCCCGTATTGATCTCTATGCGGCGCTGGAGATCGAAACCTACAGCGGCTATGAGGAGTTTGTCCCATTTCTGGTGGAGCGCTTTGAACCGGACTACATCGTCGGTTCGGTGCATTTCGTCCATGACATCAATTTCGATTACTCGCCAGCCATTTATGCCCAGGCCGTCCAGAAGGCGGGCGGTATCGAAGCACTCTATCTGAACTATTTCGACCTGCAGTTCGAGATGATAGAACGTCTGCAACCGGAGGTGGTCGGTCACTTCGATTTGATCCGTATTTTCGATCCCGACTACCGTGACCGATTGGTCCAGCCGCAGGTGGTTGCGAAAATGAGAAGGAATCTGGAACTGATCAGAGAACTTGGTCTCATCCTGGATTTCAATCTCAGGGCCCTGCACAAAGGGGCGCCTGAACCCTATGTCAGTCAATCCATTCTGGAGATGGTCCGCGATTACGGTATAGCTGTCGTACCGGGCGACGACTCGCACGGTCTCGCAACGGTCGGCAACTTTTTCGAGCAGGGAGTCGAGATTCTCAAAGCCCAGGGTATCCCCACCGCCTGGGTCAGACCCGGAGCCCGCGGCAAGTGACCAGGCAAGCGGTAAATGAGGCAGGGGCCCTGTGGATGATTTGGCGTCTGCTGAAAAATGTGTTTATTATTAACGCCTAGGCCCAGAAACGCATATTGAAGAAAGACAGGGTAAATGATGACCAAGTTGGAACTTTTCTCAGACTATGTGTGTCCATGGTGTTACTTTATGACGGGGCGCATGGAGCGTCTGCGAAGTGAATATGACGTTGCCATTGCCTGGCGGGCCTTCCCCCTGCACCCGGATACGCCCAAGGAGGGGCGCAACCTGGACGAAATCTACCAGAGATATCCGTACCCGAAGGCAGACATGCTGGAGCATCTGAGACGAAACGCCAGAGCCTTGAACATGCCTTTCTGCGAGCGCTCCAAAGTATTCAACAGTCGCATGGCCCAGGAACTCGGGGTCTGGGCGGAATCGCAGGATGCCGGCGAGACGTTTCATAAGGCCGCCTTCGCTGCCTACTTCGTCAACAACCAGAACCTGGCGGACAGGGGCGTATTGCTGGAGATCGTGCGCCAGATCGGGCTGGACAGTGGTACGGCGGAGACGGTACTGGAACAGGGAACCTATTCGGAAGCAGTCGAGCGCGACTGGCAGCGGGCCGAAGAGCTGGGTATCGATGTGGTGCCGACCTTCGTGATCGGCGAGAATAAACTTATCGGAGCCCAGGAATACCGCTCCCTGTCGAGGTTCGTAAAGCAGAATTCGGTCGCTAAAAAATAACACCTGACGGTTGGTGCCGGCTCGGGGGCTCGCTGCCTCTCTGCCGGCCCAAAACCGCTTATGCATTTTCTGCTATACTTGGAGTTTTCATGTGAAAGCACTTAAAGTCAAATTACTTGTTTTGACCACCTGTCTGCAGTGTAAGGCGCTGAAGGAGCTTCTTACCGAACATAATGTGGAGTTTGAGTCGACCGATGTCGACCTGCTCTACAAGGATGAACGGGACCAACTCTTTGCAGCAATGAAGGATTACAACGAGAAAAAAGCCTTCCCGGTCACCTTTATCGACCAGGAGATAATAGTCGGGTACCAAAAGTCGCTGATTCTTGACACTCTGGGGTTGAACTGATGGACGCCGCCACTCTCTACGAGCAGCTTAAAAAGATCCAGGAAGCCAAGGGCTATTACTTCAACAGGGACATGGACAAGACCATGTTCCTGATCAACGGGCTGATTACCAACCGGGAACGCTACGGCTACATGTGCTGCCCCTGCCGTCTGGCCAAGGAGGACATCGAAGCGGACAGGGATATACTTTGTCCGTGCGTCTACCGTGAGCCCGATGTGAAAGAGTTCGGCAGCTGCTATTGCGGTCTCTATGTGAGCGCGGAGTGGAACGAAGGAAAAGTCGCGCCCGTCTACGTACCGGAGCGCCGTCCAGCGGAAAAGTGTTAAGCTCTCAGGCCAGGGTGATTTCTTCGAGAAAGGCCAGGGCCCGCTGTTCCGACCAGTAGTCCCGTTCCAGCCAGCCGCCCATGAAGCCGACATGCCCGCCGAAGTCGGTAATTTCCAAAAATAATTTGTCACTGTCCTCAGCCTCGCTGACCGGATAACAGGACGCCGGGAGGAACGGGTCGTCCTGGGCCTGGACCAGCAGGGTGGGGACTTGTATCGCACTGATATGGTGGATTGAAGAGCAGCGCTGGTAATAATCGGCAGCGTTTTTGAAACCGTGCAGCGGGGCCGTGTACTTGTCGTCGAAAGGCTCAAAAGTGATCATCTGATCGAGTCCGTCCGTATCGATCATCTCGGGAAACCGGGCGGCTTTTTCTCTTATCTTCTTCCTCAAACCTTTCATGAAGTAGTGCATGTAGGGGCGATTGCTCACTTTATCCATAACCACAACCGCATCGCCGAGCCTGCAGGGCACGGAAAACACTACGGCAGCGACCACTTCCGCGGGCACCAGAGTGGGATTTTCGCCCAGATACTTCAGGGTCTGATTGCCCCCCATGCTGAACCCTATCAGGGCAGCGTGGTCATACCCCTGGGCCAAGCCATGGCTGAGCACCAGGTGCAGGTCGGCGGTGACGCCCGAGTGATAAAAGCGCGGCAGCCGATTGGGTTCGCCCGAACAGCAGCGAAAATTCAGGCAGATTACGTCCCAGCCCCCTGAATTCAGGCAGCGCGCCATACCGAGCGGATATTTCTTGCGGGAATGGCCTTCCAGACCATGACTGACTACTGCAAGCCCCCTGCAGGGAGCCGAACGGCTGCGGTGCCAGTCGATATCGATGAAATCGCCGTCCGGTATTTCGATTCGTTCCCGAACGGGTTCGGTACGAGGCGTTAATCTGAACAGGGTTGGGTAAAGGGTCTGCAAGTGCCCGCTGGTGAAGGGAAAAGGCGGTCGATAGGCGGGAACGGGTAGAACCGGCATGAGCTCAAGCGCTGAAGATGGTCAGGCGGACCAGGCTGCTGACTAGCCAATCCGCTGTGGTGAAATCGGCCATTTAAGCAGGGCGAAAAGGTGCGGGGTCAACCCTGTCCGCCACATCGGCCGGATCAAAGGGCAGGTAACTAAAGAGGTAGTTTTCCAGTTCGACGCAGCGGTCGAAGTTATCCCGGATTCTCTGTTTGATGTAGTCACTGCCGCGGGAGTACTTATCGATGATGTAGTCCAGTCTGTGGCTCAGGGGAACGATCTCGTTATGACGCACCCGCTTGTCGGCATAATAGACGATCTCCCGGGCCGGAAAGAGCCCGCGCCGATAGTCGTCTACGTTGAAACTGCTGAGAATCACGTGTTCCCTGACGATAGTCCCGACTTCGGCGTAATCGTGCTCGACGCAGATGAGCATGCCCTCTTCGGCGTGCTGACAGCTGCCGTCGAGACATTTGGTTTTGGCGATGTCATGCAGCAGGGCGCCGGCCAGCACCAGGTCGAGATCGGGAGGAGCAACGGTTCCTTCTTCCGGCAGCTGCAGCCCGTTGACTATGGTTTCCGCCACCCGGGCAACGATGAACGAGTGCTCCCGGATATTGGCCAGCATTGCATAGCGGTCCATCAACGCCAGGCATTGGTTGATAGAAGGTATGTTCACGGTTGCTGTGGTCCCTGGTCAGCGTCTGCTCAGTTCGTGGACCGCATCTACCAGGATTCTGGCCTGCTCGGGCGGGGTGAACTGGTGGATGCCATGACCGAGGTTGAAAATATGGCCCTTGGCCTGGCGGGCGTCATCGAGCAGTTGGGCTACCCTGGCCCGCAACTGTTTTTCCGGCAGCAGCAGGGCAAAGGGGTCGATATTGCCCTGCACGGCTTTATCGCCCACCCGGGCGATGGCATCGCCTATGTTTATGCGCCAGTCGAGACCGATGACCTCGGCACCGGAGCGGGCTGAATAGTCGAGCAGGGTGGCGCCGTTGTTGGCAAAGTAGATAAACGGCACCCCCGAAGGCTTGAGAGCCTCGATGATGCGTGTCACGTAAGGAAACGCATATGTTTCAAAGTCGCGGGGCGCGAGTATGCCGGCCCAGGAATCGAACAGCTGCAGGGCCTGGGCCCCGGCTTTGGCCTGGGCCTTGAGGTAGTCGATGGTGGTGAGGGTGATCTTCTCCATCAGAGCGTGGAACAGCTCCGGGGCGGTGAACATCATTTTTTTCGTTTCCCAGAATACCTTTGACGATCCTCCTTCGATCAGATAGGTGGCGCAGGTAAACGGAGCCCCGGCAAAACCGATGAGCGGCACTTTCAATTCTTTCCTGAGCAGCCTGACGGTTTCCATCACGAAGCCCATGGCTTCGTGGGGATCGGGGACGATCAGTCGGTCCAGCGCTGCTTTATCACGGACGGTCCGGGGAAAAACGGGGCCCCTGCCTTCATGGAACTCCAATTCGAGCCCCATCGCCTCCATGGGGATCAGAATATCCGAAAAGAGGATCGCCGCGTCCATGCCAAAGATATCGATGGGCTGCAGGGTCACTTCGACACAGAGTTCCGGTGACTTGCACAACTCCAGAAAGGTGCGTCCGCGGCGGACCTTCTGATACTCGGGCAGATAGCGGCCGGCCTGGCGCATCATCCAGATCGGGGTGTAGTCGGTCGGTTCGCCTCTGCAGGCTTTCAGAAAGGTGTCGTTCATGATCTAAACCGAAAGTTGTTATTTAATAAGCGTTCCAGGAGTATAGCTGCAGAACGGCTCTTGGGCCAGATAGTCGCCGGTGATGGCGTAGGCACGCGCCCGGCAGCCGCCGCAGACATTGACATATTCACAGCGCCCGCAATTGTCCTTGTAACTCTTGAAATCCCTCAGTTTCAGGAACAGTTCCGAGTTTTCCCAGATTTCCCTGAAAGGCTGGTGGTTGATGTTGCCGGCCGACTTGGGAAAATAACTGCAGGGCAGCACCTCGCCGTCCACGTCTATCAGGCAGATGAGCTGACCGGCCAGGCAGCCTTTGGAGCCGCCGGTGGAGAATTTCAGGTTGCGGCGCTTGAATTTTTCCCCCTCTTCCTTCGCTTTCTGGCGAACGATGCGATAATAGTGGGGGGCGCAGGTCGGCCGCATGAGGATTTCCGTTTCCTGTTTCTCCACCTGGTAGTGCCACTCGAGAATCTCGTCGTAGAGATCTTCCGGGATGAGTTCGTCCATGACGTCCTCTCCCCGTCCGGTGGGGACAATCATGAACATATACCAGGCGGTGGCCCCGAGATTTTTTACCAGCTTGAATATCTCGGGTATCTCATCCTTGTTGCGCACGGTGAAGGAGGAGTTGACCAGAAAGGGAATGTCGTGGCGGTTGAAAAGCTCAATGGCCTGCATGGTGCCGTCGAAGGCTCCGGACTGGTTGCGGAAATCGTCGTGGGTCTCCGCTCTGGCGCCGTCGAGACTGAGGGAGACCATCTTGATATCGGCTTCCTTGATCCTGGTGCATACCGTTTCAGTCACCAGGGTCCCGTTGGTGGCCAGACACATGCGCAGCCCCTTCTCGGTGCCGTAGCCGGCGATGTCGAAAATGTCCGGCCGCAGCAGCGGTTCACCGCCGGAAAGGACCATGACCGGATTGGCGTAGGAGCTGATATCGTCAAGAATGTGGGTGGCCTGCTCGAAGGAGAAATCGGGATGGCCCTGAGCCTCGAGTTCGGACGAGGATCTGCAGTGTACGCACTTGAGATTACAGCGTCTGGTGGTTTCCCAGGCGATCCATTTTGCTTCAAAATCCATAATTTTGCTGCCTGCAAAGCTGAAGCCGTTTCAGTTCCAACCTCGGAACGTCACCGCCTTCAACATTAAAAATTTAATTCATTCCGTAGTTTTACCCTTGTCGGCGATGTAACTATATTTACTTTTCACATAACTTCAAAGATAAATGTGGGAAGCTGAAGACACAATACCTATCATGTCCCCATAACCTGAACCGGCCTTGACGAGTTGGCGGGAGTGGACAGGATAGGTATTGTGCCGGCTCTGACTGAGCTGCTGCCGGTTATGCTTTCAAATCGTTGACAAATGGCGTATAATGGCCAGCCGTGTCGCCGCCCTGGGTGGCGTTCAAAGGACAAATGAAGCTGTTTTGTAATAGAGATGATTGTCAAAGCATTACACGCCAAGAGTCCCGAAGGCCAGGAGGCCATAGCGGCGCTGCTGGCCAGGTTTGACACCGGCGACGAATCCTGTGCCCGGGCGGTGACCGAGATCATCGAGGCGGTCAGAACCGGCGGTGATGAAGCGGTGCTGTCCTATGCCAGAAAATTCGATTCACCTGGCCTTGAGCAGAACTCGCTGGCGGTATCCTCGGAG
>JARFQM010000469.1 GCA_029287755.1 Desulfofustis sp.
GTGTATGGTGTCTCTTTCTTACTGTTCTGGATGATGCTCGCCTTTTTTGCCACCGCCACCTCCGAGACGATCACTGCCAGCCAGAGGAACCTGGTGGGCCTGGTTATCGGGGTGGTATTCTCGGTTTTCTACATTTTGAAAGAATCAAGCCGACAGAGCTTGTCTGCAGGCGCCTGTCTAAGCGCAGGCCTGGTCATCTGGAGAAGGAACCTGGCGCTGATGATTCGCAAGTTTTTCCCAGCCCTGTTTGGCACCGATACACGGCGGACCATGCTCGAGGGTACCAAGACCACGGTCATGCTGATGTTTATCATCGCCAACGCGCTGCTGTTTGCTCATACGCTGTCGGCGGAAAGAATTCCGCAGCACGTCACCGAGTGGATGCTCGGCGTCGGCTTCAACTGGTTCACCTTCCTGATCGCGGTCAACATACTGCTGCTCATCGGCGGGCAGTTTATGGAGCCTTCAGGGCTTCTGGTAATCGTCGCCCCGGTCGTTTTCCCTATCGCTATGGAACTTGGGGTCGATCCGATTCACCTCGGCATCATCATGGTGGTCAACATGGAGATCGGCATGATCACTCCGCCGATCGGTCTTAACCTGTTCGTCACCTCAGGCATTACAGGCATGAGTCTGGCCAAGGTGGTGCGGGCCGCCTTGCCGTTCTGTATGGTATTGATGCTGTTTTTGATTTTAGTTACCTATGTACCGTGGATTTCGACCGTACTGCCGTATGCGATGATGGGACCCGAGATTATAACCCAATAAAAACCAGCCTTTTCTGCTTCCAGCTTGTCCTGCCAGGGCCATGGGGAGAACAGGCCGGCTAAGGAATGAGGTACACCCTATGGACAAGGAATTCGAGATAAGAACAATTCTCTACGCTACAGATCTCGGCGACAACACCCGACCCATATTTCGAGCAGCGTTGAGCCTGGCGAGGGCCTACGACGCTTCCATCATTATGGTGCACGTGGTTGAACCAATGTCCAGTGCAATGCAGGCGGTTGTCGATACGTATCTGCCAGAAGGGGAGGCGGAGAAAGTGTATAAGGACGGTATGAAGTCAGTGCTCAACGAGATGCGGATACGGTTGCAGAAATTCAGTGAGGAAGAACTTGATTCGCCTGGTGTCGCTGCCGGCCTCGTCAAAGAAATACTCGTCGTGAGCGGCAGAGTAAGTGAGGAGATAGTAAAAGCAGCGAACAAGCATCACGCCGATCTCATCGTAATGGGCAAGTCCAGCCGCTCTGTTTTCGGCAGCGAGGTGGCGGGATCTTCCGCGCGCAGGGTTACACGTCACACCAACACTCCAGTTCTCATCGTACCCAATATTTCTTGATTACGGGATTTCCATGAAGCCGGTAATCAAAGTCTTACTGGCCTCTCCACGAGGGTTCTGCGCCGGTGTGGTGCGAGCCATCGAAACGGTACACCTCACCCTGAGATCACAAGGTGCCCCCGTCTATGTGCTGCACGAGATCGTCCATAATAAGCATGTAATTTCCGAACTGGAAGCGCAGGGCGCACAAGTCGTCAGGCACCTATCTGAAATTCCCCCGGGGGAAATATGCATTTTCTCTGCCCATGGTGTGTCCTTAGACACTGAAGAGCAGGCCCGAGACCTTGGCTTGAGGACTATCGATGCAACGTGCCCCTTGGTGAGCAGCATTCATCAACTGGTTGAGAAATATCAACACCAGGGCTACGATGTGATAATCATCGGCCACCACGGACACCCTGAAGTGGTCGGAACCGCAGGACGGATCAACGGTCGGGTTCATATTGTTGCCAATGCAGAAGAGGCGGAAAGTCTCGAGGTCACCACCCCAGATAAAATTGCCTATGTCACCCAGACCACCCTGAGCCAGCAGGATGTCGCCGACATAAAGGCTGTGCTCGAGAGCCGCTTTCCCGCCATAAAGGGACCCAAGAAATCAAATGTCTGCTACGCTACCCAGAACCGTCAGAATGCCGTGAAAGATCTTGCCCGGACCTGTGATATGATCCTTGTGGTGGGATCGAAAAACAGCTCCAACTCGAACAGACTGCGGGATGTGGCAGAGAAATCGGGCGCTGCAAGCTATCTGATCGACGACCGCGACGACATTGATCCGGCCTGGCTCGAAGGAGTGTCTAGGGTCGGCATCACCGCCGGTGCCTCGGCGCCTGAGAGATTGGTGGAAGGGGTGCTGGAGTGGCTTGAGGAACACGCTGTGGTGGCAGAGGTGAAAGAAATGCAGGGCAGGGAGGAGCACATCAGTTTCAAGCCGGCAGTATTGGCTGAATAGCGTGCTGCCGCCGTCTCGGTCAAGGGCTGGCGGGGGAATCAGGCCAGCGCGTCTTTAATCCTCTCCATGGCAAGGCTGACATTTTCAAACGAGTTGAAGGCGGAGAGGCGAATATAGCCTTCTCCGCATTTGCCAAAGCCGGCTCCAGGAGTACACACAACTCCGGCCTTGTCGAGCAGCAGGTCGAAGAATTGCCAGGAGTCCATTTTCCCTTCGATCCAGATATAGGGAGAGTTGTCACCGCCGACACAGGAAAATCCTAACTCAGACATGGCTGTTCGAATAAGTTCGGCGTTTTTCATGTAATAGTCAACAAGCTGTTCGGACTGCCGCTTTCCTGCGCCGCTGTAGAGAGCCTCGGCGGCCCGCTGCACCGGATAGGATACGCCGTTGAACTTGGTGCAGTGCCGGCGATTCCAGAGTCCGTGCAGGGATTGCCGAGTACCGTCTCCCCTATACGCCAGGCAGTCTTTGGGAACAACGGTATAGGCGCAGCGGGTACCGGTGAATCCGCCGCTTTTGGAAAAGCTTCTGAACTCCACCGCCACTTCTCTGGCTCCTGCGATCTCATAGATAGTCTTGGGCAGCGATTCGTCCTTTATAAAGGCCTCATATGCCGCATCGAAGAGGATGAGTGCTTTGTTGTGACGGGCATAATCAACCCAGGTTTTTAATTCTTCTTTGCTGATAGTCGATCCTGTAGGATTGTTGGGGAAACAGAGGTAGATAAGATCAACAGGCTGGGTGGGCAGTGCTGGTACGAAGTTGTTTTCCCTGGTGGACTCCAGATACACCACCCCCTTGTAGCGGCCGTCAGAAAACATTCCGGTCCGCCCGGCCATGACATTGGTGTCCAGGTATACCGGATAGACCGGATCGGGAATGGCAATGACTGTAGCGGGACTGAAAAGCTCCTGGAAATTACCGGTGTCGCACTTTGCCCCGTCGGAGACGAAGATTTCATCATTGGCGATCTCTGCACCCCGGGCCCGAAAATCATGTTCGGCGATGGCGTGGCGCAGGAACTCGTATCCCTGTTCCGGCCCGTAGCCGCGAAAACCCTCTGCGCTGGCCATTTCGTCTACGGCCTTGTGGAAGGCCGCAATAGAGGCTGCAGGCAGGGGCTTGGTCACGTCCCCTATGCCAAGTTTGATAATCGTTTGAGCAGGATTCTCTTCCTGGTACCTGGTCACTCTTTTGGCAATATCGGAAAACAGATAGGAGGCTTGCAGCTTGTTGTAGTGTTCGTTGATTGTGATCATTGGCTCGACCCTGATATGAAAGATACGGCCCGAGGTAATTGATGGGCCCTCGAAAAAGTCATGATGATGATTACAGATATCTGCTATCGATAATCTGCTCATCACGAAGGAGTCAAGTATAATTGAATCCCTCTTGATGTCAACAATGTCCATGATAAAGATCAAGTCAGCTGCCGACAGAGAGGAGCCCGTGAACAAGCCGACATTCAAAGCCGTACATAGAAGTGACTACCAGCCTCCGGAATTTCTGGTTGAGACCATCGATCTGGTCTTTCGCCTGGATGAGAACAAGACCCATGTAG
>JARFQM010000114.1 GCA_029287755.1 Desulfofustis sp.
ACTACACCCAGGTCAACTCGTCGGCAGCGTCAGATGTGTATAAGAGACAGATCATAGCCTTGGGGTCGGAACCCACCACCCTGGATCCTCAGCTGCGTGAGGACGGCGGTGAAAGGGCCGTGAACGATAATATCTACGATACAGTGTTGACTCGTAACCCAGAGGGAGAATTGATTCCATCCCTGGCAGTTGATATACCCAAGCTGATTGACCCCGAAACCTGGGAAGTCAAGCTGCGACCTGGTGTAAGTTTCCATAACGGGGAAAAGATGGATGCCGAAGCCTTAGTCTATAGCATAGAACGCATCATCAACCCGGAATACAATTCTGAACAGATCTCGTTTTTCTCGACCATAACGGGCGCAACTAAGATTGATGATCTGACCGTAAAGATTGCCACTAAGGGACCCGACCCGATTTTGCCGTCAAGGCTCTACTGGCTCAAGGTCGTCCCCCCGGCTCACTCAAAGGATCCCAAATTTGCTGAAAAACCAGTGGGAACAGGCCCGTATCAATTGGTAAACTGGAATCGGGGCCAGAGCATCGAATTGAAGCGCAACGAAAATTACTGGGGTGAAAAACCACCAATCGCCGGTGTTGAATATCGTTTTATAGAAGAACCAGGAACCCGGTTGGCGGGATTGATGGCCGGTGAATTTGATCTGATCACCAATCTCCTGCCTGAATTCACGCAGCAGGTCCCCAAATCAATACATATTTTAGGCTTGGAGCATCCGATAATTATTCTTAACGCTGACAGCGGGGTTACTAAAGATGTCCGCGTCCGCCAGGCGCTGAACTATGCGGTCGATAAGGAGGCTCTCGCCAAAGGCTTGTTTGAAGGGTATGCACAGATAGCTGAAGGTCAGCTTTTGAGCCCATCATTCTTCGGATTCAATCCGAATGTGAAAGCTTACCCCTTCGATCCGGAAAAGGCCAAGAAGTTACTAAAAGAAGCTGGAGCCGAAGGCGCCACAATTGAGCTGGTCGGCACCAGTGGCCGCTGGCTCAAGGATCGAGAACTGGTTGAAGCCGTAGCCGCCTACTGGTCTAAAGTCGGCATCAACGCCAAAGTGCGGATCTTCGAGTTCAACGAGTATTTAAACAGGCTGTTTGACAGAAAAACTCGGGCCGATGGTATATTCGTGACTTCCTCAAATGAGCTTCTTGACGCCGATAAAAGTTTTTCCGCTTATTATAAAGCAGGTGGAGTTGGAGCTTCAAACAGTGACTCGGAATTGGCAGCCCTGATCGACCAGGCTCGTTCCGAAACCGATGACCAGAAGAGAGTCGGTCTCTATCATCAGGCGGTAAAACTGGCCCATGACCAGGCCTATTTCGTCTGGCTGCTGAATATTGAAGATGTGTACGGCCTTAGCGAGCGGCTGGACTGGCCGGGTCGGGTTGATGCCCGCTTACTGGTTCAGGAAATGAAAGTGAAGTAGCAGATGGGAAGGTTTATTCTCGGCCGTATTACTCAAGGCCTGATAGTTATTTTCGGCGTTACCCTGATAGTCTTTGTGGTAACCCGCATGGTCGGCGATCCGGTCAAGATCATGCTGCCGCTCGAGTCAACTATCGAGCAGAGGGCCGCTTTTGAGAAGCAGCTCGGGCTGGATCGGCCGATTGCCGTCCAGTTCGTCGATTTCATGGGCGATATTGTTCGCCTGGATTTTGGAGACTCTCTCTGGCAGCACCGCCCGGCGATGACCATCGTCTTTGAGAAACTGCCCTTAACTATCCTGCTTACCGCGGTGAGCATTGGAATCGCCTGTGTACTCGCCATCCCACTGGGCATTATTGCCGCATTGCGGCCAGGAGGCTTGGTCGACCGGACTACTGTTTTTGTCAGCCTGCTGGGGCTTTCAGTCCCCCAGTTCTGGCTGGGGTTACTGTTTATTGTCATTTTTGCGGTGCAACTGGGCATCCTGCCGACTTCTGGCGCGGGTACTCCCAAGCACATAATCATGCCGGCCATGACTATGGCTCTGCCCGCTCTGGCCCGTCTGGTGATGCTGGTTCGTTCATCTATGATCGATGAACTTAATCAACAGTATGTCAAAACCAGTTTTGCCAAAGGTCTGCCTTTCATTAGGGTGGTCGGCATGCATGCCTTAAGAAATGCCGCCTTACCTGTCATGACCCTGGTGGGCTGGGAGGTGATACGAGCGCTAGCCGGCTACTCAGTGGTTGTGGAAACGGTATTTGCTTGGCCGGGAATAGGCCTCACCGCAATTCAGGCTATCGAGCGTGAAGATCTGGTACTGGTTCAGGCCATCGTTTTTACATCAGCCTTTTCGGTGGTGCTGATCAACATTGCCATGGATTTTATATATAAACTTATCGATCCCAGGTTAAAACTGAATTAAAGAAAACGAATCGTGTCTTCGGAAACCCAAATAGCGAATGACAGTGCATCTCACGCTAAAAGTTTACCGGCTAAAGTCAAGGAACTCGGCCAGGAACTTCGCAGGGATAAAGCTGGTCTTATCGGTGTGGTACTGATCACCGCTCTGGTCCTTATGGCTCTCTTTGCGCCTTATGTCGCCCCCCATGACCCAACAGAGCAAGATTTGACTGCTCGCCTGGTCCCTCCGGTTTGGTATGAGAAAGGGTCCTGGAACCATATTTTCGGAACAGACCACCTCGGCCGGGATGTTCTCTCCAGGTCTATTTACGGCTCTCGGGTGTCTCTTCTGGTGGGTGCCGCCGTAGTACTATTGGCTGGTGGATTCGGAGTTGTCATGGGCCTTGTTGCAGGTTATCTGGGGGGCAGGACGGATGCCTTTGTCATGCGCTGGATCGATACCCAGGTGGCCTTTCCGGGGCTGTTGCTGGCCCTGATAATTTTAGCAGTTATTGGTCCAAGTCTGACCACCGTAGTGATAGTGTTGTCATTGAACGGCTGGATGGTCTATGGCCGCATGACCAGAGGGGCGGTGCTGGCCGTTCGTCAGGCCCCCTATGTGGAGGCCGCCGAGATTGTCGGCTGCCGTTGGCCACGCATCATTTTCCGACACATCCTGCCCAACCTGACTTCACCGCTGTTGACTCTGGCAATTCTGGAGTTTGCTCGAATCGTACTGGCTGAAGCAGCCTTGTCTTTTCTAGGGCTTGGGATTCAACCTCCAGCCACTTCCTGGGGGTTGGATGTAGCTGTCGGTAAAAACTATATGTTTATGGCCTGGTGGCTTGTTACCATTCCCGGTACTGCCATTGCCGTTACCGTTCTGGCCATCAACCTGGTGGCCAGCTGGCTGCGGCTTATATCCGATCCACAGGAGCGGGAAAAACAATTTGCCCGGCATATGGCGGTCAAAATGCGCCGTCGAATGAACATCGGTGTACATAAAGAGTTGCCTGAGTCATGAGTTTGGTAGAGCAAGCCCCGCTATTAGAGGTAAGAGATTTACGGGTCTATTTCTTCACTCGGGCAGGAGTGGTCCAGGGCACACGCGGGGTAAGCTTTAGTGTAGACTATGGTGAGACTCTCGGCATAGTGGGTGAATCCGGCTCCGGGAAAAGTGTCTCTGTACAGGCAGTCATGGGATTGATTAACACTCCCGGTTTTATAGAAGGAGGTGAAATCCTCTATAAGGGTCGCTCACTGCTTGATCAGGCGGGTAAATCCACTCAGCGTATAATCCGGGGCAAGGAAATATCGATGATCTTTCAGGATCCGATGACTTCGCTGAATCCGGTTTTTACGGTTGGCACGCAGATTACCGAGGTTTTGCGCCACCATCTTCATATGGACCGGAAAAGGGCCCGGAAGCGAGCAATCGAGCTGTTGGAGCTGGTCGATATTAATGCGCCGGAAAAACGTCTGAAACAGTATCCCCACGAATTGTCCGGGGGAATGCGGCAGCGCGTGATGATTGCCATCAGCCTGGCCTGCGAGCCACAACTGCTCATCGCCGATGAACCGACTACAGCTCTAGATGTAACCGTCCAAGCCCAGATTCTGGAACTGCTTGCTGATCTCCAAAAAAGGCTGAATGTGTCCGTCATTTTGATCACCCATGACCTGGGCGTGGTGGCAGAACTCTGCCATCGGGTAGCGGTTATGTATGCCGGTCAAATTATCGAGGTCGGCTCAGCTGACCAGGTATTTTCATCTCCTGTACACCCATACACCAGGGGACTGTTGAGCGCTACCCCACGTCTCGATAAAGTCACCGAGCGTATGGTTTGTATTGATGGCGTCCCGCCCGATCTGATTTCGCCCCCGGCCGGTTGCGCATTCTACCCCCGTTGTGAACATGGTGGGAGGGCATGTAAAGCACCCCAGTGTCTTACCGACATCAATGATGATAGGCAGGTCAGTTGTTGGCGAGAGGTAGGAAAATGAGTGTGGTCTCCCCGAAAAAAACGTTTGTTAACGAAGATTTATATCCCTTGCTCAGGGTCGACAATCTCTCTGTGCGCTTCGATGCCGGGCGGGCAGGATTTTGGGGTCAGGAGCGATTGCAGGTCCACGCCGTAGAGGATCTCAGCTTGACGATCCACAAGGGCGAAACCTTTGGGCTGGTCGGCGAATCGGGATCAGGGAAGAGTACCACCGGCAGGGCGATTCTAGGTAAAGTGCCGGTGTACAGCGGTAACATCTATTTTCAGGGTAAAGAAATTACCCATATTAGCCGTAAGAAGGTCCGTTCCCTTAGCAAGCACATGCAGCTGATATTTCAGGATCCGTATGCCAGCCTCAACCCACGGTTGAAAATACTCGACATCGTTGCCGAGCCGCTGCTCGTTCACGGCCTGGTGAGAAGCACCAAGGAAGCGATCGAGGAAGTAACTCAGCTATTAGAAAGGGTCGGTCTGCCCCCTGATGCCGCCTATCGCTATCCCCATGCCTTCAGTGGCGGTCAGAGGCAGCGGGTAGGTATTGCAAGGGCCCTTGCCCTTAAACCGGAATTCATCGTTGCGGATGAACCGGTAAGTGCCCTGGATGTATCTATTCGTGCTCAGGTGGTCAATCTTCTTCAGGATCTGCAGAATGAATTTGGTCTGACCTATCTGTTCATCGCCCATGATCTTGCAGTAGTGAGGCATATCTCTCATCGCATTGCCATCATGTACGCCGGCAAGATAGTCGAACTAGCCCACCGTGATCAGATTTATAACTCGCCAGTACACCCATACACAGAGGCCCTACTGTCGGCAGTACCCGTTCCCGA
The DNA here is from genome assembly GCA_029287755.1 of Desulfofustis sp. The sequence continues at coordinate 5,181 of JARFQM010000114.1, forward strand.
CCCTCCGGTCCAACGGGCTCGAAAACGAATCATTTACAGTGGTGAGCCACCCGACCCTATGCATCCGCCAAAGGGCTGCCGATTTCAATCTCGCTGCCCACTGGTAGACCAGCATTGTCGTCAGGAATCACCTCCTTTGAGCGAACGCAAGCCTGGACAACTGGCGGCCTGCTGGAATAAGTGATAGCTCTATTTCGTACTGACTTCTAAAATGTTAGACATGTCACTTGGCAACATCTGGTTTTGGGCGGCATGGATTGGTGAAGCTTCTTCCTGATTCCTTTCACACTTCGATTTTTCCGAAAATCTGACCTTGCCGAGGGGCACCTCTTATTTGGTCCAATTTTCCAAATTCTCAACTGATCAGGAAATACTTCTGGTTCAGTCCAACAAAGTAGACCTGACAATACCAGAACAATTCTTCCCCCTATCTCTTCCTGTCTACCATCATTCATAAGCATCTGTTTTTGCACTTTAATAATTGCATAATAGGTACATATACGTAACTATGACTACTAGAAATGCGCTATCGAAGATTACATATACGGATTCCTGCTTCTGGGGA
>JARFQM010000338.1 GCA_029287755.1 Desulfofustis sp.
GTCTCAACTCACGCATTGCAATCCTAATTGACGAACTGGGTAAAATAGAGGGCTATCTCGGGGAAGATTACCAGCAGCACGATCATGATGCCTATCATGAAAACAAAGGGTGCGGCACCGAGCATTACGTCGCTGATCGACCCACTTCGACGAACACCCTGCACGACATAAAGATTGAGACCAACCGGAGGGGTGATAAGAGCCATTTCGATCAGCAGGATGAGCAGAATGCCGAACCAGATGGGATCGTATCCCATACCGATCAGTATGGGCGCTATTATGGGAATTGTGATGACCATCAACGACAGAGTTTCAACAAAAAAACCGAGAATGATATAGAGGAGAATGACTACCAGAAGTGTCTGAAGTGGCGAAGCTCCCAGGTTGATAATAAAATCGTTGAGCATTTCGGCAAGACCTATCGAGTCAAGCACGAAGTTGAGGAAATTGGCCGAGATCAGAATCAGCATGATCATGGAACTGGTGCGGATGGTTCCCTCGAATACTTGTTTGAAAAAATCGATACTCACGGCCCGATAGCGAAATGCCAAAGCCAGCGAGGCGAGCACGCCAAGCGCCGCAGACTCTGTCGGCGTTGCAAGTCCCGCATAGATCGAACCGATAACGATGACAAAGATTATCAAAACCGGAATCAGATCCTGGAGGCTTGTGAAACGCTTCTGCCATGATACATCCTGTTTGCCGCCGCTGAGCGCCGGGTTGATCAGGCAGGCGACGCTCAGACACAGCATGAACAGGAGCGCCAGGAGAATGCCCGGCACGATGCCGGCCAAAAAAAGCCTGGGGATAGAGGTATTGGTCAGAAACCCGTAAACGATCAGATTGATGGAGGGAGGGATCAAAATACCCAGAGTCCCGCCAGCGGCGATAGAGCCTGCAAACAGTTTCTCCGAGTAATTAAAACGCCTTCCCTGAGGCAAGGCGACGGTAGTGATAGTCGCCGCCGTCGCCACCGATGAACCGGATGTGGCGGCGAAAAGTGCTGAAGTGCCGATATTGGCCTGCAAGAGACCTCCTGGCAGCCAGGACAACCAGTTATTCAGAGCATTGTAGGTCTTCTCTGCAATTCCTGCCCGGAGCAGGATTTCTCCGAGCATTACAAACAGGGGAATGGAGAGCAGCAGAAAATCTGTAGATGCAGACCAGGTGATTTCCCCCATGGCCCGGTAGAGCGGGAAATCTGAAAAGATCCTGCCAATGGAGAGTCCCAGGAAACTCAAGGCGGCGGCAACTGGTACGCTGAGCACCAAGAGAAGCAACAGCAGTATTAGGGTAACGGTGACTATCATTTCTGTTGCTTCCGTTTGATTGTCACATCCGCTGTTTCCTGGATCTCTTCATCTAATGTAGAAATTCCCGAAACTTTCGCTGCTTGTTGAGGATTTCCTCGCAGGCGGTAGTAACAGGTTGCCGCAAGAATGACAAAAATCATGAAAGCGAACCAGAAAAGTCCAAGGAGCCACAGTGCTTGGGGTACCCAGAGCGGTGTGGCCAACGGTGTATTGGCGACAGAGTGCTTGATCACCGAAGTTTTAACCACCAGAAAGGCAAAATATGAGAGCGTTACCAGGTAAATAGCGAGCAGACCATAGGCGAACAGGTCGAGAAACGCCCGTCCTTTTTGAGGCAATCTGCAATAGAGTACATCGATACGGATGTGGGACTTTCTGAACAGGGCGTAACTGAATCCCCATGTACAGCTGATAGCAAGAGCATAGCTTGACAATTCGTCGGCACCGCCCATTGACACGGCGAAGGCTTTTCTCAGAACAACTTCAACAGCGATCATGATGGCTGCCAGAAAGAGGAGCAAACCTGAGCACCACGCAGCTATCTGCGATATCTTTTCCGACTTTTCCAGTAAGTGAAAAACCATGCTGTTTAAAGGGTAGGCGATACTTTAACAGGATCCGGGGGGGCGCTTGTGCAGCTCCCCCCGGAAATAGTTTTATTTGCTTTGAATTCCGACAACCTTACCGATAGTGTCGTTCCAGGTGGATATGGTTTCCGGGTCGACCTTTTCGGCGAGCGCCGGCAGGACGCTGTCGACGAGAACTTGCTGCACCTTTTGACGGGCGTCATCGGTAATCGGCACTTCGATGAGATTCTGAGGATCGCCGTGGGGACATTCTTTACCGGTCAGACAGGCGACACCTTCAATGGTCTCCTTCTCGGTTACTGCCCATCCTGGCGTTTCCAGCTTATCCTTGATCAGGGCCTGCAATTTATCCTGCTGTTCCTTGGTGAGCTTATCCCAGGTGTTCATGGAAATGACACCAATCGTATAATCCCAGCCGCCCACCGGCAGCGGATAGATATATTTGGAAACTTCACCCCAGCCTGCCGAATAGCCCGACAGTGAACCGGTGATGGCACAGTCGACCACCCCTCGCTGCAGTGCCTGCGGTACTTCGCTGAACGACATGGTGACGCCGGTGGCGCCGAGTGCGGTCACGAACTCAGAGGTAGTCCAGCCCGAGGCCCGGATTTTTTTCCCCTTCAGATCATCGAGACCGCCGATTTCAACGCGACTGAACAGTACCTGGGCTGGATAGGGAACAACACTGAGCAGTTTCACATTGAAGTCTCTGGCTAAATATTTTTCCAATGCCGGCCTGTATGCTTCCACGGTCTTCTTCGCGGTGGCGATATCAGTTGTTACTCCCGGAAGATCAAGTCCTGCCAAATCCGGGGAGTCGGAAACTATATAGTCGGCCACGGTGTGCACCACATCGAAAACCCCCATATCCATCTGGCGTACTACGGCCGGACCTTTCAGTTTGACCTGGCCCAATGATGTCATGGTCGTTTCTATACCCAGTTCCTGGGGAACAGTCTCTGTCCAGAAGGGTTTTTCAAAATTTTTAAAGAGGGTCAAACTACTCCAGGTGCCGACAACCCGAAGCTTGTCAACTTCGGCAATCGCCTGGGCGCAGGAAAATGCAAGCCCAAGACAGAGTATCGCTGCAATTTTCATTTTGAGTTTCATAGTGCCTCCGTGTGCTGTGGTTTGGGTGGATTGTTTAAAGGATACTTCCTTTAAATTCGAAAGTAGTCGTCTCATCGTCGACTATATCAGTCTACGGCATAGCTGCTGTTTTTCAGGTCACTGACAAACATATAACCAGGAGCATGACTGACCGCCAGTGGCAATTTTGCCTGGTGAACTACATTTTGCGGCGTTACTCCGCAGGCCCAGAAAACCGGCGTTTCTCCCTCTCTTATTGCGACAAAATCACCATAATCCGGCTGCTCGATATCGGTAATGCCGATCTCAGCGGGATTGCCGATATGCACTGGCGCTCCGTGAACATCGGGATATCTCGCTGTTATTGCTGCAGCATCGTCGATTCGGTGGTCGGGGATCGGACGCATGGAAACCACCATGGAGCCATGGAAATCACCCACCGGGGACAACGCGATAGAGGTGCGATACATGGCCACATTTTTCTGCTCATCGAGGTGACGCAAAGAAATGCCTGCCTCAACAAGGGCTTCCTCAAAAGAAAAGCTGCAGCCGAGCAGGAAAAAAACAAAATCCGAGGTATCGATGCCGCGCAGGGATGCTACCGTGTCGGTACATATCCCGTTTCGCCATATCTGGTAACGGGAAATTGTCTCTCTTATATCCGCTCCCGGCGCCAGATGCTTTGACAAACTGTTTCCCGGTCCAATAACCTCAAGCAGCGGGCAAGGCTTGGGATTGGCTCGGCAAAATTTCTCGAAATCTTCTGCGTATCTGCTCGGGAATGCAGCAAGGTTTGCCTGGACATACCCCGGGCAGTATCCGGCAGTCGGTTTGTCAAATTGATTTGCAGCTGCGAGAGCTCTCAACTCGGCTGGGTTCATTGCTTCGCCTGTCAATATATTTCCGGCCTGCGATCCCTGAACACGGGGACTGCCTGTCTGATCTGCGTGACGGTATCCGGGTCGATCTCGGCTACTGCGAGTCCCTCTTGGAAGCCAAGCCGGCACAAAGTGCTGCCATCTGGTGCCAGTGCCTGGGAATGACCGGCAAAAGGAGCGCTACCCATGGCAGTATTGTTTGCTGCGAGAACATAACACTGATTTTCAATGGCGCGTGCTTTCAGCAGAGCCTCCCAGTGATTGAGGCGAACCAGTGGCCATTCAGCAGAGATTATCAATGCCTGGGCACCTTTTAAGGCGAGCTTTCTCAAGAATTCGCAAAACCTTAAATCGTAGCACACAGCCAAACCAAAGGTGATGTTTTCGATCGGATACACGCAACACCTGTCTCCGGCCACAAGATATTTATCCTCATCCAACATTGGCACCAGGTGGGTCTTGTCATACGTTGCGGCCAGGCGGCCATTACGATCAACAATCTGGGCTCTGTTGGTAATCCCTCTGTCAATTTTGGCGGCAACGGATCCCCCGGCAAACCAGATGCCGTATTTAGCAGCCAATTCACCGAGAAAATCAGCCTCTTCTTTTCCTTCCGCCGAAGCCAGACTGTCAAGCTCAGCAAGTGCGTACCCGGTTGACCATAATTCAGGCAACACGATTACATCCGGAGCCACTTCGGACTGGGCGACCGCTTCGGAGACAAGGGCTTCGACCCGAGCGTAATTAGCCTGCTTGTCTCCTGGAATAATCGATTGTTGAATGAGCGTTATGCGCATTTACTCAGCTCCTGTCAGGCACCGCGACAATATCGTAGGCTTTGACGATCGAACGTTTCAGAACCGGATCCCGCATGGTTATCTCACAGGCTGAGGCATACAGTGCCTCGCCTCCGATAATCGGGAGGGTGCCGCTGAGCAGTCCGGGTGCACTCTTCCCGGGATCGTCTTTTTTGATGCGTTCCAGCAGGTCAGCGTAGTGC
>JARFQM010000350.1 GCA_029287755.1 Desulfofustis sp.
CGAGCGTGACGCTCTCGGCGCCCAGGAACTCGTCGCCTGCTACTGCAGAATACTGTATGAGAAATACGGAACTTATGAGAAGGTTGCCCGGATAACCCGCCTCGATCCGCGCACGGTTAAAAAACAGATCACCAGTATGACTTCAGCGACTATTTTTTAATAATCATACACCGAGTGGGACATACCTCGGCACACGTTCAAAGCACAAGCGGTGCGCACACGTATGCCGCGCTTCAGACCACCGCTCGTTTCCTTAATTCCGACCGCCCCGCTTTCCGCATAAATTGTTTGTCAGGTACGCATTTTTTGCTGCTCCACCCCCGCATATTCTCATCACCCTTCCCTGCATAGAAAAGAAATTCAACACTATTTCAAGCACTTAACAAAAACGTTACCGATTGGCACAAAAATTGATCTGCTTATTGCAACACTCGACGTGCAGGTAACTCGCTCACTCACCCCAGAGGTGACACATGTTGCTGAGTAATGCGCCACGAATTTTCCCGCTGACCATCATTGTCCCCGTCGGACTTCTGATTCTAGATGGATGTTCGGATATCATTGATGTGCTCGGGTGGATGGCTGACACGGTGAGAGCGCGGGCTCCGTAACTCTTTTCATGGGATATTTGCTGAATCGCTTTCAGCTTTTCGCACAATTACTTCGGTGAGAACAAGAGTAAACGCCTATCAAATTATAGAAGTTTAGCAGGGCGTCTGACACTTGGCTCCCAATGCCAATCAGACACCAAGTCAATCAAAGGGCAGGGCATTCCCGAGCCTGCGGGGATGCTCACGACAGCAAAATCATTATTGAAGGAGGGTGAAAATGAAAATTATATCTACGTCTATCTTGACCATGTCGGTTATGGCTCTGATTCTGGGCGGGTGTTATGTGATCCCCATGGATCGCTATGGAAATCCCATCTACCCAACCCCACCGCCCAGTTATGGTGAGAAAGCTCCGCCGCTGAGCCCCGCTAAGAAAACCGGCCCGATTACCATTTCCGCACGCTTGTATCCGGATAGCGAACTTGCTGCCGAAACAGGTGTGGTAACGGGCACGGTCACCAATATGCTGACCGGCAAAGGCCGCTTCAATCTCAACTATAAAGGCGAGGCTTACACAGGTGAGGCCACTCGCGTATCAAATGACTCGCGGCGAGGGGTGGCAAGCGGTTTCAGTCCTTCGGGGGGCTATATGAGTTGTGAGTATCAGATGAACACTCCGCGGCAGGGGGCTGGCACCTGCATATTTTCCAATGGCGCAAAATACAAGCTGCATTTGGGAGATTGAGTCAGGAATATGCAGGTCTGTTCTGAATTCTACTGCCTTTTCAGCGACAGAGTCATGGTGAATTCGGCGACGGCTTCGTCGCCGAATTTGGAGGGTACCGTTGCCGTGATGCTAATCTCCATCTCTTGGCGTTCTGAGGAGCGCAATGTGCGCTCAACCACAGCGCTGAATTCCCGGCCCTGGCCGCAGATGAAGAAGGTATCATCCTCCGCTCGTTTCAGGAACACAGCTTTGAAATCTTGAAACACCAGGGAGATGCGCTCGAGACGTGCATTTATGAATTTCATTGCCAGCAGTCCGCCGGTGCAGTCTGCTCCGATGCAGAGGGTGCCGAAGTACATGGAGTTAAGATGGTTTTTAGTAGGGCGTCAAGAGCAAGCCCCCCTAATTGGTAGAGTTGAACTCCAGCAGATGGGCTCGAAACGCGGCAAGGCCAGCCTCGATATTCTTCCGTCCAAAACCAATACGGAACCTGTCTGACGGGGTATCGTGCAATTCAGAGCGAAAAATTCTGGGAGGCAGGAGCAACACTCCCGCCTTCTCTAAAAGATCTTCACAAAATTGATTGGTGTCACCATTTCCCAGGTATCGCGGAAAAGCCACGCATCCTCCAGCCGGCCGATACCAGTCAAAAAGGTCGGAAAAATCCTGGAAAAATGCATCGAGTTTCTTCAGGTTGTGCTCGAGCAGGTTTCGATTTCGCTGTAAGATTGTCTCTTTTGCACGCAGAGCGATAATGGCCAATCGCTCGCTGGGAGCAGCGTTACAGATGGTGAGATAGTGTTTGTAGCGCTCCATCTTCGATAAAATCCGTTTATCTTTCGACGCTATCCAGCCGATCCGCAGCCCCGGAAGTCCGTAAGCTTTGGACATCACATTGAGCGACAAGGCCTTGTCATACAGATCAGCTGCCTGGGGAAGCCGAATTGCCGGATCACGTTCCATCAGCCTGTACACCTCATCGCTGAAAAGATATAGTCCGTGCTGGCGGCAGAGGGCCACCAGCGCCAGGTAGCGATCAGATTCGAGAACCGCACCGGTCGGATTGTTGGGAAAGTTGATCGAAATCAGCTTTGTACGTGGTCTGATCTCGCGTTTGACCCTGTCGATGTCCAGTGACCAATTATCATTTTCATCGAGTGGCAGGCCGGATACACAGCAGATATTTGTCGGAATGGTCTCAGCTGCCTGATAGTTGGGCACCGCCACGATGGCATGATCGTCTTTGTCGAGCAGAACACGCATCGCAGTGTATATACCCTCTTCGGCTCCAGCAAAACAGAGCACCTCGGAGGAAGCTATGGTTTCATAAGTACCGGCAATTTCCTCAAGCAGTTCGGGATGTCCGAATGTTTTGGTGTACCCCAGCCATTGGCTTTCGAAGGCATCTCTGTCCTCATCAGAGGCCAAGGCCAGCAATTCGGCAATTGACATGCTCTCGATATCCGAGGCGGTTAAATGATACCGGGCTCTAAATTCCCAATTGGAAAAATATTGTTCCAGCTCAAAGTCTCTCATCTCTCTGTTATCCTGAAATTATTGCAACGAGATCTCGTCTTCCTCGACTTTTTCGACCACTGCCGTTACCGCAATTCACTCTTGGTAGCGGATCACAATAGGTTTTTCAACCGGCAAGCATGAATTGTTTGACATTTCATTGGGCTGAACATAAGATCAGTTAATAACCCTGACATAAGGAGCGGGTTATATGATCTGGCTTCCCCAGCCTCTGTACACTGCGAAACCGGTGTTCTTCCTGCTGGCCGCGCTTTCCCTGATGCTGATAACCAAAAACGTAATCGTGACTCTGTTTGCGATTTGTTTAATTGGTTATGCATTGTGGATCTTCTTCGTGCGGTTCACCTGGAAAGACACCAGACTGGTCGAGTAACCAGCCTAGCCGGTCAGCCTGGTTATTTTACCACACTGCCATTGCGACGGCAGAAGGGAAACTATTCACTAGATATTTCTTTACATTACCCCCCCACCCCCCCCTGGTCTTTCAAGTAAATATACATATGATAACAATATCTTAGGTAGCCTTTGACCCTTTCATGCTTTCCTGTTGCTGCCGCAGCGAATCAGCTTCGACCATCTTCTTGGCGACCGGTCTCATCGTGGAATTTAATCGTCAGCAAAAGAATCTAGAAGAAAAAGATAGGTTTTGTTAGACAAGAGGGCAGAGGTAGTTAGACGAGCCTTTTGCAAAACTAAGATTTTC
>JARFQM010000379.1 GCA_029287755.1 Desulfofustis sp.
GTATTATACCAAATACTGGCATATCCAATCTGCCCTTCCTGTGGGAGACTCCCGCTTCGATGCAGAAAAGTCTGGATGCGGGGCTCTGGGACCTGGGTATCAACCAGAAATTTGAAGAACACAATGTAAAAGTGCTGGGAACCGCAGCAGGCGGACCATACCAGATTTACTCCAAAGGCTTTGAGGTTAAACTGCCCGCCGACTTCAAAGGCCAGAAATGGGCCGTGTCCGGCAGCACGGCAAGCAAGGCGGTGGAACTTATGGAAGGCAGCCCGACCACGATGAGTTCAGGCGAGCTTTATCTGGCACTGCAGCGCGGCACCATAAACGGTACGACTCGACCCCTGATTACCGGTCTGGGGCGCAAATTATACGAGGTGGTGGATAACCTCTCAGTTACCAATATGGCCTATTTCACCTGTGTTCTGGCTATCAACAAAACCAAGTGGGACAGCCTGCCCAAGGACGTTCAGGACGCCATGATCGAGGCCGGCAAAAAGCGGGACCAGCAGCAGCTCCAGATGCTGGAAGAGTTCATGGCGGACGCGGTCAACCAGTACAAGGAAAAAGGTGTCAAGGTCAATATCGCCAGCCCGGAGGAGCTTGCTAAATTTAAAGAGGTGATGATCCCTGTACACGAGTGGTGGCTGACCAAGGTGCCGGATGGAAAAAAATACCTTGATTTCATTGCCCAGAACAAGTGATAAAAACACCTTCTCTGGAGATCTGAAAAGCAGCCAGATACCGGGATTATATTCACGGTATCTGGCTTTACCTCGTCCTCGAAAAGAATTCGGATGGTAATTTCTTGCATTCCCATCGCCTTGTCGTCACCTCAATGTTCATGACGATATGAAGAACTTTCTTAATCAGTTATTCAACCTGTTCGAGGGGCTCAGCCGTCTAGGCGCTGTCCTGGCTGAGATCTGTCTCGTGCTTTTGCTGATGCTCGTCTTTAACGAAGTCATTGCCCGCTATGTCCTTAACAAACCAACTCTCTATTCGGTTGAACTGAGCGAGTATCTACTCTTATTTGTCGCCTTTATGGCTGCCGGTTGGGTCATGCAGAACAACCGGCATGTCAGGATGCACTCGGTGATCAATCTCATGCCGGTCAGAGTAAGGCATGTGCTTGACATCTGCACCTCATGTATCGTTTTGGTGTTCTGCCTGATTCTGGTCTGGGAGGGTGCGGAAGCATCGGTAACGGCGTTGGCGGGTGGGTATCACTCGAGTTCCCTGCTCAATGTTCCGCTGTGGATTCCCTATGCCATCATCCCCATCGGATCACTAATACTCTCTCTCCAGGTACTGGTTCGCATCGTCAGGCTGATATGGCCGCCGATCAGTTCAAATAACTCGTAAGCAAAAGGATTAAAGTGGATTCTGTCACCATCACCCTCATTGTAATAGGTGGTTTTTTACTGTTGCTCTTTCTGGGTATGCCAGTCTTCGGCGCCCTGGGTATGTCCAGCGTAACCGGTATTCTGCTTGTCCAGGGCATGAGAGGGCTCGGAGCTGTACCTGGCGTTATTTATGATCGGCTTACAGTCTTTCCCCTGGTCGCGGTGCCGCTTTTTATTCTCATGGGGGAAATAATTTTCCATTCCGGGATAGGCTCTAACATATTTACCGCAACAAACCGCTGGTGCAACCGGCTGCCTGGCTCCATGGGCATGGCCAGTGTTGCCGCCTGTGCCATTTTCAGCGCACTGTGCGGGGTCAGCGTCGCGGGGGCCGCAACGATCGGCAGTTTTGCTATCCCCGAGATGTTAAAGCGCGGTTATGACAAATCCCTTGCAACCGGCTGTGTCGCCGCCTCCGGTGGTCTGGCGCTGCTTATTCCGCCAAGCGTTGCGCTTATCCTGTACGGTGTGGTTGGCGACGAGTCTGTGGGTAAATTGTTCATTGCCGGGATTGTACCGGGGATCGTGCTGGCCGGCTTGATGATGAGCTATATCTTCATTATCGGAATAGTCCGCCCGGAACTGGCGCCGCGCAGCACCGAAGAAGTCAGTTTGAAAATGAAGTTTGAAGCCTTGCTTCAGATCTGGCCGGTTCTCCTGCTCATCATCCTGGTGCTCGGGAGTATTTACAAGGGCATTGCCACCCCCACCGAAGCCGCTGCCGTCGGCTGCGTCGGAGCACTCATACTTTCTTATTTCAAGAAAAAACTCGATTGGCAGACATTTAGAAACATATTGAAATCAACAATCAGCACCAGCACCATGATTATGCTGATCTTCGCTTCAGCACTGCTGTTCGGCTATGTACTCACCCGTCTCCAGGTGCCCCAGCAATTGGCCTCCTATGTGTCCGCCCTGGATATGCCTAACTGGGTCATTCTGATCTGTATTTTTGCTCTGCTCTATATCATGGGCATGTTCATGGACGTGGTTTCGGTGATCCTGATCAGCACGCCCATACTGCTGCCGATTGTACTGCAAATGGGCTATTCGAGTCTCTGGTTCGGCATTGTCATGGCTATTGCCTGTGAAATAGGCACAGAAACGCCTCCCGTTGGCCTGAACCTCTTCGTAATAAAAGGGGTGTCGCCTCCGTCAGTTTCACTCATGGATATTATTCGAGGCGCCATTCCGTTTGCGCTGGTGGAGACCGTTGGTTTGATAATTTTCATCGTCTTCCCCGGTTTGGTTTTGTGGCTGCCAAATCTTGTTCAATAAGGGGGCCAACCCAAAGGAATCGTCAGGACTTCTCAAATGATTACCGCCAAAAGCCAGGATCAGGATTATCAGGTGCTTTTCACCGATGGACTTCACACAGGTGTGTCAGATGTAAAAGAAGACAAGGGAGGGGGCAACAGCGGGT